>JAISFS010000313.1 GCA_031263485.1 Deltaproteobacteria bacterium
GGGTGAAGCCTGAGAAGCCCGTCGCGCCGCCGGCCTGGCGGTCCCATAAGAGTTTCCCTTCGGCGGAGAATGCCGCGACCTTGACCGCGCGATCGGCGCCTCTTTCCTCAAGGTATGCCACCGCCACGCCGCCCCACGGCGCCGGGGCGGCGGCGACGCGTAAGAGATCCGGATCCATTGGCAACCGAGCGCAGAAGGCCTCCCCTTCGGCGCCGTCGCGGCCGAGTTTCCAGACCCGGACGCCCCTCTCGAAGCCGCATCCGGGAGAGTCCGCGCCGCCCTCCCAGGCGGGGGCCGCGACGATCATGCCCCCGCCCCGGCCGGCTTGCAGATAAAGTCGTAAGGGCTGTCGAGGAACTTCACCCACAGGAGGGTTCCGGAGGCGTCGAGCCCGGCGGCCCATTCTTCCGAAAAGCGCGCCCCCGCAGGCAAATCGAAGTCGCCGTCCCTCTCCGTGGACGTCCCGAGCGCCAGCCAGCCTCCGTCCGCGTCCGCGGAAAGCCAGAAGACGCCCTCGTTCCCCGAGCCGGCTATCCGGGTCTTCCAGCGGACGGCGCCGTCGGGCCCCAGCCTCACCACCCACGCGTCGCTGCCACCGCGAGAGGGCCCGAAATCCCCGTCGGGCGAATCGCTCCTCACGGCCAGAGCGGCGCCGCCGTCCGGGCCCGCCGCTGCGGCGGTGAACTCGTCCTCTCCGGAGCCGCCGAGGAGGACCGCCCATGCGACGGCGGGCGGCTTGCGTTCGCAAGCCGTCGCGGCGGCAACCAGCGCGATGGCGAACAGCAGGCAGAGCGTCAGCCCGACCGGCTCGCCGGAACGTGCCGCGGCGGCGACCGCAGGGGGCACAGGACGGGATCCCATGGAAAAGAGGCACCTCGACGGTGGAGACTGTGAATCCGAAGGCACCGGGACGCCCCGGCGCGGCGAAACGCCCCGCAGGCCAAGCCCGCATGCCAAAGCCCGCAGGTCAACCCGGTAGCCTCTGGCCGGAAGAGGTAGCGCGATATGCCGTAAAGACTGGAAGGAACGGAAGACGGGCTACTGTCCGGGGCAGGGCGCGATGCCCGCCGGGGCAGGCGACAACGGGGCAGCCGGCGACGGGACCGGGGCCGGCGGGTAGCGAGGCGGCGGCATCCATCGCGGAACCTCTGTCAGCCGTCAGCAACTTAAGGAAGTCTTTGTTTGATAACCCATTGATATCATTCATCTTTAATTGACTGAGCCGAATCGTTCCGCCATAAGCCGTTGCGTCTTCACCGGAATCGCTCTTCGGCAGGGCCTGCGGGGGGAACGCCGCGGGGAGGCGCACGGACCGGATCCGATTGTCCCGGATTACCGCTCAAGAGGCAAGGCCGTCGAGCCATCGAGCCTCACGGGGGCTGGAACGGTCCGGCATGTCGTCATAAGCCGTCCGGAATGCCGGTCTCGCCTGCCACAGGCGGACACGGGAAACCTCTGGCGCAACCGGTGCAAAGTCGAGGATCGACCGACTCGCGGACATCGACCCGGGAGCTTCGGGACTGCCCGATGGCTCTCCTGAGCCATCCCGGTCCCGAGCCCGACCTCAGGGCGGCATACCCGCAGATGCCGAGGCTTCCGGGACGGCGCCAGACGCCACGCGGGCCTAACGCCGGCAAGGCGTCCTTCCCGACGGCTCAGGGGAACGTCGCCGGCACCGATCGTGTTGACTGGAAAGGGGTTTCCGGCAATAATGGGCGGGTTCCGAAGGAGACTTGCCCTTTGAACCGCTCCTCGCTGACGATCCACCTTCCGGCCCCCGCGGCCACCAAGGCCGCAGGGGCCGCTTTCGCGGAAGGGCTCCTGGCCTGGTGCCCTCCCCCCGCGCTCGTCGCCCTAGCTGGACCTCTGGGCGCCGGGAAGACCACCTTCGCGCAGGGTTTCGGCGAGGCCATTGGCGTCCCGTCCGGCGAGGTGGCGAGCCCCACCTTCACGCTGGCGGACCTCCACCGGGGCGCGAAGGGGCTTCTGAACCACCTGGACCTCTACCGTCTGGGCGGGGACGGCCTTCCGGAGGACGCCCTGAAGGAGTTCCTGGAAGCGGGCCTGGACGAGAGCCTGGATCGCGGCTACTCGCTCGTGGAGTGGCCGGAAAGGCTCCCGCCGGGCTACTGGCCAGAGGATATGTTCAGGGTCGACATCGCGATGCCGGAGCCCGCTCCCGCGACCGGCTCCGCCTTTCCGGACGACCGCGCGCCTGGCCTGGAAGCCGCCGGAACCCGCGGGCGGGTCCTTGTCGTGGCCGGCCGCTTTCCCCTGAAAGGCCTCAGGGATCTTCTCGCGGCCAGGGGCCTCAAGCCCCCTACGGCCTGAAGCCCGAACTCCCGGCCTCGGCCAAAGCCTCGGTCCGATCCGGCCATGCCCGACCTCGGAGCACCCGGCCCTTCGCTTGTCCCGCGCGGCCAGACCCACCCTTCGCTTGTCCCGCGCGGCCATACCCACCCTTCGCTTGTCCCGCGCGGCCCTGTCCCATCCGCCCCGGTACGGGTCGCCAGCTCCGATCCGATCCGATCCGGTCCGTCCGATCCGCCCGTCTGCTCCTTGCCGTCCGGCGGTTGCCTTTCCCTCTTGCTTTGCCTGCGGCCTTATGCCTTGGCCGCCAGCCTCCGGGCGCGGAAGAGAGCCCCGCGCATGCCACCCGGACGGCTTTTGCCAGGACGCCCTCCCGTGCCCCATGAGGCGCCGGGACGGCCGTCAGACGCGCGTCGCCGCGCACGGGTTTATCATGTCTCTGATTGTGCAGAAGTACGGTGGGAGTTCGGTTGCAGACCTCGAGCTGATCCGAGGGGTGGCCCGCAAGGCCATCGCCGCAAAAAACGAGGGCCACCGGGTGGTGGTGGTGCTCTCCGCGATGAAGGGGGAGACCGACAGGCTCATCCGCCTGGCCCGCACCGCGTCCCCGGATCCCGCCCCTCGGGAGCTGGACAGCATCCTGTCCACCGGGGAGCAGATCTCCTGCGCCCTCTTCGCGCTCTGTTGCCAGACGATGGGGGAGAAGGTGAAGTCCTTCTTGGGCTTCCAGGCCGGGATAACCACCGTGGGGCCCCACTCCAAGGCCCGGATCGGGAACATCGACCCGTCCAGGATCACGACTGAGCTCGCCAAGGGCCGCCTGGTCGCGGTGGCGGGCTTCCAGGGCCTGGACCGCAACGGCGACATCACGACCCTTGGCCGCGGCGGCTCCGACACCACGGCGGTGGCGCTGGCCATAGCCATGTCCGCCGACATGTGCGAGATCTACACGGACGTGGACGGCATCTACACGACCGACCCCAACGTCTGCTCCAACGCCCGGCGCATGGACCGCATCTGCTACGAGGAGATGCTTGAGCTCTCGAGCCTGGGCGCCAAGGTCATGGAGATCCGTTCCGTCGAGCTCGCCATGAACCACGGGATCCCGATCCACGTCCGCCACGCCCACAGCCCCAGGAAGGGCACGCTCATCTGCAGGGAGGACCCCAGCATGGAAAGAACCCCCGTCCGCGGAGTCACCCACTCCATGAACGAAGCCCGCATCACCCTCCTGCGCGTCAAGGACGAGCCCGGCGTCGCGGCCAGGATCCTTCAGGTGGCCGCCAAGGCGGAGATCGTGGTGGACGTGATCGTCCAGAACAAGTCGACCGAAGGCGAGATGCGCACGGATCTGTCCTTCACCGTGCCGGCCCAGGAGTTCCCGAGGACCATGGAGCTCATGCAGGGCCTGGCCGGGGAGCTCCAGGCCGAGGGCGTGGTGGGGGACGACGAGATAGCCAAGGTCTCCATCGTGGGGGTCGGCATGCGCAACCACGCGGGCGTGGCCTCCAAGATGTTCCAGGCGCTGGCCTCGGAGGGAATCAACATATCCATGATCACCACCTCGGAGATCAAGATAAGCTGCATCATCGAGAAGAAGTACGCGGAACTGGCCGTGCGCGCCCTCCACGACGCCTTCGAGCTGTCCAAGGCCCCCGAGGGGGAGACGGTCTCCGCCGGCTGAGACCCGCGCCGCCGGAAGACTCCTGCCGGAAAGGCCCCGCCCCGCCGTCCAGCTCGCGGCCCCGGCCTGCGGCAGACGCGATGGCGTATTCCGCCTCCGTCTGTGCCTGTGTCTGTGCCTCTGCCGCATCCGTCATCGTCTGTTCGACCGCTGGCGCCTGGCACCCCGAAATAATCCTTCCGATCTCTCCAGTCAGGTGCAGATTGAGCGTTTCACGCCTTGGCGCCATTACTGCCGGATCTGATGTTCGATTCGCGCTGACACGGGAATTTTACGGGCAGGCATGTTTTCCGTCTTTGACCCGGTATGATAGTCGCCCCGGTCTGATAGTCTGGCTCGACGGCCGGGGATAGGGCAGACCGGATGACATGGCGAATCCGACGGTCTCGATCCGGTGACCGTTCAAACGCCTTTCGAGCCCGTTTTCGTAGACTTCGTCGCCTGACAAACGCCGTGCCTTTGCCGCGAAACCGACCCTGCGGACGATGGCGGGATACGGCAGACAAACCGGAAGCCGTCAAGCCGGCTTGGTAGCAGCCATGGCCTCGGAACCGACGAGACGCTTCAACACGTCAGGCGTCTGGCAATCCCTTTGAACACTACATGATACCCGCCATCCCCCGGATCCCGGACATAAGCGGCATGATACAAGGGAATTTCTCTTTCGTCATCCATGCCCCCACGCCATTCCGGCAAGACCACGTGCCTGACCGCCTTGACCGGCAGGATCAACTCCGAAGGCGAATATTACGCGCTATATTGCTCTCTGGCTTCCCTGAGCGGGATAAATGACCGCAAAGAGGCCATGGGCGCGATTGTCGGCCAAATCAACAAGAGGCTTCTGTCGAACGATGTCGATGAGTTAAGGAAGCTGGCATACGCCTTTGATTCCAGGCACAACATGGCCGATGCCGACGTCAGGGTACAGGGCCTGTTCAACGACTTGTGCCTGGCGCTGGACAGGGAGCTGGTCGTCTTCTTCGACGAGGCCGACTGCATAGGAGAGGATCCCCTTAATCTCGTTCCTGGCCCAGATCAGGGACGGCTATAACCTTCGCCGTTCCGATTCCCTTGGCTCCAGGTTCCCGAGATCGATGGCATTGGTCGGCATGCGGGACATCAGTGACTGTCTGACCAAAGTCAGGGCGGACGGGGAGTCAAAGGGAACGGGGGGCAGCCCCTTCAACGTGAGGGAGAAGTCGCTGACACTGGCCGACTTCACCCGGGAGGAAATAGGGGGCCTCTACCGCCAGCACACGGCTGAGACGGGACAGGTCTTCGATCCCGAGGCCGTCGAACGGGCATGGCACTGGACCGAAGGTCAGCCTTGGCTGGTCAACGCCCTGGCCAAAGACATAATCGAGGAACGGTACAGGAGCGACTACTCCAGGACCGTCACGGGCCCCGACGTCGACGTGGCCGCCCGTGACATCATCCTGCGTGACGATACCCATTTCCGCTCCCTCAGGGAACGGCTCAGGGAACCGAGGGTCAGAAGGGTCATGGATGCCGTCCTTGTCGGGACCTCTTCCTTGACGATTGGAATTTCGAATGACGACGCCCTATACGCCGTAGACCTGGGGCTCCTGAAGCCCGATCCTGTCGACGGCAAGCCCCAAAGACCGGCAAACCCCATCTATAAGGAGATAATCGTCAGGACCCTGAACGAGGGTATCCAGACGGAAATTCCCCCGAACCTGGCCGACAAGTTGGTGGACGGGTTACGCCTCGACATGAACGGGATTCTGAAGGCCTTCCAGGACTATTGGCGAAAGAACCGCAAGTCCTTGGCCGAGCACAACGAGCTCGAAAGCCGTGTCGAGGAGAGCGTCAAAGAGGCCCTGGCACGGTTCAACATCGCGGACGGCGGCATGGGCAAGCCCATCGCCAGGGCAGTCAGGAAAAGCCAGACCGACCGGGCCGACGAGGCATTCTGCCTCCTCGTGCTGTTAGCATTCATGCAGATGGTCGTGAACGGCTTGGCAAAAATCAAAGGGGATTACGTGCTGGGAATGACCAGGGTAGAAATTTTCGTTAAGTACAATGGAATCGCATATCCACTGGAACTGAAGATCAAGGCAACAGGAGCCGCGGAAATAGCATCGCGCAGCTGTGCGGATATATGGAAGAAAGCGGTGCGCCAGCAGGCAGGCTGGTCATCTTCGACCGGAACATGAAAAACCCGTGGGACGAGAAGCTGTTCTGGGAGACTTTGGATCTTGGGGGCAAGACGATACACGTGGTGGGATGCTGACGGCACCGCTGGTTCCGCCGCCGGTTTCCCACGCCTGACGCTTGTGTTAACGACGCATGTCAGCCGCTCGATGTCCGCGAAATATCGGCGAGATCGCCCGAGATGCGCAGTCCACGCGCTGGTCGTAAACCGACATTGCCCACGCGATGGAGAACCAGGCCCGGACTTGATAAAAGTTAGTCTTAGTCTATAAATCAATAAATCAAGGAATCTTCCTTACGTATTTTTTCACGGATTTCCCGTGATATCAATGACGGTGGCATCCCGTATCCTGATTCACACACGAAATGCCGACGCGCGTATTCTTCTCCCACTAAGCTGTCCCAAACCGTCTCGGTCAAAGCGAAGGAATCATCCTTACGAATTTTTCCACGGATTTCCCGTGATCTCAATGACGGTGGCATCCCGCCTCCTGATTCACACACGAAATGCCGACGCGCGCATTCTCCCACTAAGCTGTCCCAAACCGTCTCGGTCAAAGCGGTCGTTGAAAATGCCTCGGGAACGAAGCCTTCGGCGCCTCACCACGATGCGGCCCCCGCGATCGTCCCACCACCAGGGGATCTGCGGCCCGGTAACGGTGCGAAGCTGGCGCAAGCAGAAATTCCGGCCAGATTCCCGGCCGGCCCCGCCCGTGCCCTCAGGGACGAGCCGGGTGCGGTCGACTCTACCGTTTGGCAACGAGTCGACCGTATCGCCCGGTACGGATGGCCGTTGCTTCACGGATCTCCGAGCCCCGACCAGTGTCAGGCGGCCGGCAACGCGCTTCCTCAGCCGCCATCGGCTGCGGTGATGCCGCGATCGGCGCCGCCCCGGACCGACCGGGCATTGGCATTCGGCTCGACCGGCTTGCAAGAGTCACGGCGTCACCTGGCGGTCTATCGACGTCCGAACATTTCGGCCCCCTCGGCTTCTTGACCGCGTAAGGGTTCACGATCCTGCAGACGAGGCGATCGATGCAGATGAGGGCATCGGCCAGGAGCCGTGAGCTGAGGCGACCAGGCTGGAGTGACGGAGGGCCGGAGCCGTCCAGTGGCGTCTGAACCCGCTTGCGGCATCAGCCGGATCTACGTGAAGCCAAATGACAGACATCGTCTCCTTGAACAGGCTGGCCGCACCGATAAGTTGACTCCGGGGCGTCCGGCGACGCTTCCGGTGACCGGCTCCCGTAAGCCTTCTCTAGCCTGTACGGCGATCTGCGGGTACGATCCATGCCTTGCCCGGCCACGGTTCGTAAGATTCCGGTGCCGTGCTCCCAGATCTCCTCCGAGGACCTGCCGCAGACTTCCCGCATGGCCTCATCCCGCGAACTCCTGGAAGTTCGTGCCCACGAGCCGTCCCGATGTGGTGAATCCCCGGAACCGCCTGAAGGTCTTCCATCCTCGGCGGATGGGCCGTCACCGCGAGCGCCCGCGCCGCCACGATCGCCCCTGCCTGCAGAGCGTATTCGTCAAGACCTCGCATATCACCCACCCTGACCAGGATGTCGGCGGCCAGCTCAATCCTGTCTACGGGATACTGACGCCGCTTCCGCGAGTGACGGAACTCGTTCTGGAGAGTCGAAAGGGTCTCCAGCCGCCATTTGTCCGGTCCGACCTTGACGTCATTCGCGAAAAGCGGCAGGCGCTGGACCAGCGGCCGAAGACGGTCAATCTGAAGGCGTGTTTGGGCTTGACGCGCATGCCAAACAATATCGGAAGGACACACGGGTCCGACTACGCCCTCCAAGCCTTTGGCCTCCGGATTGATGAGAAGGAGGCAAAACGTTCACGCTATCGTGGATTGACCCACCGGCCTCCCGTATCGTCTTCCATCGCCAGTATGGATCATCGCCATGAATCCCTCGTCGGCATCATATCCATGGACATTTCATCCTGAATGCCGGACCTGAGATTCAATCACGACAACTGGGGATCCTGTCACGCAGCAAGGTTTGCTATCTTTCAACCGGTATGATACTCTGACTTGACGCTCTGAGACGGTCGGGCCCGGTGGTATGGTGCCGTCCGCCAGCCTCGGTCCGGTGCCCGCCCAAACGTATTTTCCGCTTGGCTTCTCTGTCTCCGTTGTCTTTTCGAATCCCTACCGTTGCTGACATACCAAACCCATGGCCAATAACGTCATACTGAAGAACAACCAGAATCCATCATGCCAGCTTGGGAGCAACCATGATCTCGGAACCGACAAGATTCTTCAACACCTCGGGCGTCTGCAATCCCCAAGAACACTACATGATACCCGCCATCCCCCGGATCCCGGACTTAAGCGACATGATAAAACGGAAATTCTATTTCGTCATCCATGCCCCGCGCCAGTCAGGCAAGACCACGTGCCTGACCTCCCTGACCGACAGGATCAACTCCGAAGGCCAATTTTACGCCATATGCTGCGATCTGGATACCTTGA
>JAISFS010000337.1 GCA_031263485.1 Deltaproteobacteria bacterium
GACGTAAGACGTAAGACGTAAGACGTAAGACGTAAGACGTAAGACGTAAGACGTAAGACGTAAGACGTACGACGTAAGACGTAAGACGTAAGACGTAAGACGTAAGACGTAAGACGTAAGCCGGTCAAGCGTCCGGGGAACGGTTATGGTGACCGTATAGCCGGGTCGGCCGGGATGTCTGACCGGCGCTCCGGGGCGCTCCCCGGGCGGCTGAAGGCATGGACTTTTCGCGGATCCGATAGCCGCCGACGGACGTGCGTCGCCGAACGCTTACGGCCGGCCATCCGCATGAACTGCGGCGGAAGGCACGGGGCGGAGGACGGAAAAAGGGCCCCGGCATTGCTCCCGGGGCCCTATCGGATTCTCCGGGCCCCTGAGGGACCGGAAAGCCGCGGCCTTGGAGGCCGCGGACCTGGATCAGGTCAAGGCTCAGAAGCTGAACATGAGCTCGTTGCCCCAGCCCCAGATGGTCCTGTCAAGCCCGGAACCGGATCTGCCGTTGCCGTAACGGTCCTGGTAGTAGCTGCCCGAATCGAAGAAGGCCGCGTTGGTGCTCCATGTGAGGTTGTCCAGGAGCTTCACGGCGAGTCCCAGGTTGACCTCGGTGCCCAGGGTCTTGGAGACGCTTCTGCCGTTGGCCAGTGTGTAGCCGCCGGTCTTGCGGAAATGCCCGAGCCCGTAGGTCAGGGAGACCCAGTCGTTGAGCCTCTGCTTGCCCATGAGAGCCAGGGCCCAGTGTCCGGGGGTGCCGTTGCCCTCGAGTCCCATGGAGCCCGCGGGCTGGTCGCCGTAGGCCTTGTAGAAGATGAGGAAGGGATAGAAGGCGGTGCCGGGGTCGACCAGATCCTTGGTGTCGATACGGTTGGCGAGGTCCCCCTCGGAGCGGTTCGCGCCGTTGAACCACCATCCGGCCAAGGTGGCGTCGCCGGGGCCGTAATCCAGGTTGAGGTCCATGTAGGCGCCTGCTCCGGTCACCTTCGACTTGGTGCGGGGGTCGAGCGCGGCCGCGGAGCCGGGGGCGTAGGAACGCTTGCCCCATGCGAACTTCGCCTCGGCGTGGAAGGTGAGCTTGGACTGCTCGCCCACGTCGAAGGACTGCGCGAAGGCCGGGTTCACGGACACGAACTTCAGGCTGTCGCGACCGTCGGCGGCGCGGCCGGTCTTGTCGTTGTCGTACTGGAGGGCGATGGATGCCCCGCCGGTGTCCCATGTCCAGTAAGGCTCGACGGAGAAGCGGTCGTAGTCGGCGTCCCTGACCGGGGCGAAGGCCTGCGGCGGGGTGGTATCCCTCTTCACGTAGAAGGCCTTCACGCCGAAGTTGTCGGTGTGCCAGCGGTACATGGCGCCGTCCATGTCGGAGTCCATGTCGAAGATGTAGAACTGGGTGCCCATGCCGTAGCTGGGGGTCCAGCCGAGGGTCTGGAGGCCGGAGGAATCGATGTCGGAGCTGACGCGGCCGATCGAGAAGTCGCCGATTCCGGTGCGCGCGATCCCGTAGAAGTACTCGGAACGGAGCGTCCTGTCCTCGGCGCGCCTGCTGCCCCACCTGGCCGAACCGGGACCCTGTGCCCGCCAGCGGATCTCGACCGACTCGTTGGGCTTGAACGACACGTTGAGCCTCAGGCGGCTCTCGGCCCAGCTGTCGGAGCGGCTGGCGTGGCGGCCGTTGGCGTCTGCGGACTGTGAGAAGTACTTGTCGAAGAACCAGCTGCGGAGCCTCAGGTGCCCGTCGAAAGTGACGGGGGACTCGGCGGACGATGTCCCGGCGCCGCAGAGGATGAGTGCCGCCGCGAGCGGAAGCCCCAGAAGGAATTTGAACGAACGCATCTCTTTCTCCTTGCTTGATGCTTGCCTTGATTGCCCATGTCGTGCGGCGGGGCGGAACGTGACGGATCACGCCCGCTTCGAACGTTGACTTTATACATCCGCGCGCGCGCGCGTGTCATTGACATGCGCTGATTAAACATAAAAAATTTTCCTTTCGCCGCATGCGGCTATGATGAACCAATGAATTTTCGGACGGTATCGCCAATCATCTTGAAAGGCAAGGGTTAATAAGCAGCGAGCCGTCATCGCGCCAGGGTCGGCGATCGGACGGGAAAGGCCGTGTTTTTGCGAAATAAAGGCGTGATGCGGAAAAAAATCGCGGTCGGACGGCCTTGAGGCGGCTAATGCGGACGTTCGGAAGGTTTGGACACGCTGCGGCGGGAAAGGGGCATGGTGCGGGGTGAAGGAAATGGAGGGAATACGTATGGCAGGACGTGAGGTTGACCTAATGCGATGAAGCCAGGAATCCGGGATGCGCGAACAAGCGGACGTGTGGACTCGGCGATTCCGGAAACGATCGTTTCTGAAGGAATGGAGAACGGCGTGACCGAACGCTTGTCAGGACGATCATTTCATTTTGCGCCGATAAAATTTGAGTATAGGAAAAATATTTTTTAAATTTTGGGGTCGATGCGCAAATATGAAAATCTGTTTTGAGGAATCAAGTGGCTTTTGATGAAATGCCGCCGACCGGCGTTTCGGCGTTCCGAACGGTACCCAGGCACCTGCATGACATCGGCCATTCCCGGCATCGGCATTTCAAGGGCTCGGAACATTTCCGGGCGGCATTCCCGCGCTTCATGGCATTCTGGCATCCTGGCATCCTGGCATCCTGCATCCTGGCATCCGGCCCTTCAGGCTCGCTTCAAGGTGGCCGTCAAACGGGAAGCGCGAAAATCATGCCGCAACCGGGAGATGCCCCGCTCGCCGACCGTGAGCGGGGACGCTTGAGACCGCTCAGGCGGGCCGGGGCAACCGCACGGGGCGCGAAGGCCGCTGGCGGCACCGGCGGTCAGGATCGCGGTGGCGGAGCCGAAGGCTGACCGCAGAAAAAAAAAAGCCCGGCCCGCGGGGCGGGGCCGGGTTTTCGGTTATGGGCGTCTGCGGGATCGGGCGGTCGGGGCAGGCTTCTGCCGGAAGGTCTGCGGCGCGGTCCCCCTACTGCCGCGACCGGCCGGCCAGGGCCAGAAGACCGCCGGCCAGGAGCATCTCCACCTGCCTTTCGGAGGCGTCCACCCTCACCTCGAACTCCCTCATCGCGGTGGCGTCCAGGATGGCGAAGTGCGCCCCGGCCTTCACCTTGGAGCGGAGGCCCTCTACCCTCAGGGTATGCCCCTGGAGAAGCCAGCGGCGGTCCTTGGGGTCCGCGAAGACCAGGGGCAGGAGCCCGAAATTGCAGAGGTTGGCCTGGTGGATGCGGGCGAAGCTCTCGGCTATCACGCCGGTGAGCCCCAGGTAGCGCGGGCACAATGCCGCGTGCTCCCGGCTGGAGCCCTGTCCGTAGTTGGCGCCTCCCGTGACGAAGCCCGCGCCCGACTCCTTCTGGCGGAGGTGGAAGTCCGGCTCGATGTTGGAGAAGATATAGCGGGAGATGGCGGGGATGTTGGACCTGAGCGCCAGGATGTGGGCCCCCGCCGGGAGGATGTCGTCGGTCGTCACGTTGTCGCCCAGGGCGAGCATGACCGGGGCCTCCACCGAGTCCGCGAGCGGACCGAAGAGGGGGAGGGGCGCTATCGAGGGGCCCCGGACGATCTCGACGTCCGGCGCTTCCGCTTCCGGCGCCGGCTGCACGAACATGGAGTCGTCTATGTGGAACAGATCCGGGATCTCAACCGCCGGAGGGTCGCCCAGTTCGCGGGGATCGGAGATCTCGCCCGCCAGGGCGCTCGCGGCGGCCGTCTCCGGGCTCACCAGGTAGAGCCCGGCGGAAGGCGTGCCGGAGCGGCCGGGGAAGTTGCGGTTGCTCGTCCGGAGCGAGA
Source organism: Deltaproteobacteria bacterium (assembly GCA_031263485.1). GTDB lineage: Bacteria > Desulfobacterota > Desulfarculia > Adiutricales > Adiutricaceae > JAIRZX01. Next base: position 3,807 of record JAISFS010000337.1, read on the forward strand.
TCCCGTCCGTGCGGGGGGCCTGGCCCACGCCGTTGCAGAAGCCGCAGGCGGCCTCCACGATGCGCGCCCCGCTCGCGATGAGGTCGGCCAGCGCGCCTCGGCGGGCCAGCTCCCAGTAGACCTGGCGCGAGCCAGGGGCCACGATGAGCGAGACCCGCGGGGGCACGGTCTTCCCCTTGAGGATGACGGCCGCGGTCATGAGGTCCCGGAAGGACGAGTTGGTGCAGGAGCCTATCGCCACCTGGTCGACCTTGACGCCCTTGAGCCCGCTTACCGGCTTCACGTTGTCCGGGGAGTGGGGGGCCGCCGCCAGGGGGACCACCTCGCCCAGGTCGATCGCGATCTCCGAGGAGTACTCGGCCTCAGGGTCGGCGGCAAGCGGCTTCCAGTCGCCCTCGCGCCCCTGGCGAGCGAAGAACTCGCGGGTCCTCCCGTCGGACGGGAAGACGGCGGTGAAGGCCCCCGTCTCGATGCTCATGTTGGCGATGACGGCCCGTTCGGTCAGGGACAGCCCGTCCAGGGCCTCCCCCCGGAATTCCAGCACGTGCCCGCGCCCCCCGGATACGGTGAGGCGCCTCAGGATCTCAAGGGCCACGTCCTTGGCGGTGCTCCAGGGCCTCAGCCGGCCGGTGAGGGTCACCGCCATGATCCTGGGCATGTTCAGGAAAAACGGGCTTCCGCCCATCGCGACCGCCACGTCCAGCCCGCCCGCGCCGATGGAGAGGGCCCCCACGGCCCCTCCGGTCGTGGTGTGGCTGTCGGCGCCCAGAAGCGTCTCGCCGGGCGAGCTGAAGCGTTCGAGGTTCAGCTGGTGGCAGATGCCGTTCCCGACCTTCGAGAACACCATCCCGAACCTGGAGGCCGCGGTCCTCAGAAACGCGTGGTCGTCGGCGTTGTGGGAGGTCACCTGGAGGATGTTGTGGTCGGCGTAGATGACCGACCTCTTCGTCCTCGCCCTGGGCTTGCCCAGGGCCTCGAACTGCAGGACGGACATCTGGCCCGTGGCGTCGTGGGCCAGGGTCTGGTCGATCCTGATCCCTATCTCCGCTCCGGGCTTCATCTCGCCTGAGACGAGGTGCTCGCTTATGATCTTCTCGGTCAAGGTGCTGGGCATGGCAAGTTCCTGGCGATAAGTGGCCCCCGTGAAGGGCATGCGGGCCTCGGAGGCCTCGGAGGCCTCCGAGGCCTCTCCGGGTGCGCCTCGGCGGTCTCCGGGGCCTCCGGAGGTTTCCGGGGCCGCCCCGGATGGCCGTGAAGGCGCGCCGCGGGGCCACAAGGGCTTCCCGGGCGAGCCGGCTATAGCCTTTTGAGCACCTCGGCCCCGAAGGCCGCCGTGCCGCAGGGGGTGACCCCGGAAAGCTGACGGGCGAGATCGTTTGTCATGTGCCCCGCGGCCACGGCCTTCCTCAGGGCGCCGCGGACCAGATCCCCGGCGTCCCGCCAGCCCAGGTGATCCAGCATGAGGGCCCCGGAAAGGATGAGCGATGAGGGGTTCGCGACGTCCTTGCCGGCGTACTTGGGGGCGGTCCCGTGCGTGGCCTCGAAGACGGCCACGCCGTCCCCGATGTTGGCGCCGGGGGCCATGCCCAGCCCGCCAGTCTGGGCAGCCAGGGCGTCCGAGAGGTAGTCGCCGTTCAGGTTGGGCATGGCCAGGACGGAGTATTCGGCGGGCCTCAGGAGAATCTGCATGAACATGTTGTCGGCGATGCGGTCCTTGATGATGACCCGCCTCTCGTCCGCCGCCGCGTCCCCCTCGGGCACGGTGAGCTCCCCGAACTCCTCCGCCGCCACCTCGTAGCCCCATCTCCTGAAGGCCCCTTCGGTGAACTTCATGATGTTGCCCTTGTGGACCAGGGTGACGCTGGGCTTGCCCTCGTCCAGGGCGTAGCGGAGGGCCGCGCGCACCAGGCGCTTGGAGGCGGCTTCGGTCATGGGCTTCAGGCCAATCGCCGCGGACGGGTTGAGCCTCACCCCGAGCCTGGAGGCCAGAAACCCCGCCAGCGCCTCGGCATCCTCGCTCCCCGCCGCCCATTCCAGGCCCGCGTAGACGTCCTCGGTGTTCTCCCGGAATACCGTCATGTCGACGAGTTCCGGCGACTTCACCGGGCTGGGGACGCCGGGGACGTGGGAGACGGGGCGCACGCAGGCGTAGAGTTCCAGCGCCTGGCGTATGGCCACGTTCAGGCTCCTGACGCCCCCCCCGACGGGCGTCGCCAGGGGCCCCTTGATGCTGACGCGGTGGCTCTTCAGCGTCTCCAGGGTCGCGGGGGGCAGGTGTTCCCCGGTTTTCCCGAAGGCGACCAGGCCCGCCTCGACGGGCAGGAAGGTTATCTCGCGGCCGGTCCTGGCGGCGGCCGCCGCGAGCACGGGTCCGGCCGCCCGCCAGAGCTCCGGGCCCACGCCGTCCCCTTCGATGACGGGGATAACGGGATCGTCGGGCACGTTCAGGCGGCCGTCCTCGCAGGTGATTATCCGTGGCATACGGGTTCCGTGCCGGGCCGCGGGGCGTGGCCCCCGGTCGGCGGGCTGGGGTTGAAGGTTCGGGGACCGGCGTCGGCCGGGGGCCCGGGGGAAGGCCCGCCGCGCGGGGGCGGCGTGACCGGGGCGCGGCTCGCGCGCGGGCTTTCCGGGTATGGCCGGCGGGGCCCGGGGCGGCGGGGTCAGGCGATGGCGTCGAAGGCGTCAGGACGCCGCCATGACCAGGAAAAGGAGCGCGGCTATCTCCGTAAGCTCCACGCTCGCGCCCAGGAGGTCCCCGGTGATCCCGCCCAAGGTCCTGTTCCACACGAAGACCAGGCCCAGGCTCCACACGAGGGTGAACGCGGCGGCGGCGAGGCAGGGGAGGCCGAAGGCGGCCGCGGCGACGACCGAGAAAACCGCGCCGTACACGAACTCCCTTCTGCCGGCGTTGTCCACCATGGGGAGGCTCAGGCCCCCCTCGCGGCGGACATACGCGCACATGACCGCGGCGACGGTGGCGGACCAGCGGCCCATGACTGGGAAGAGGATCAGCGCCGCCGGGAGCATGGGGGACCGGTTCTGGATGAGTGTCCCCACGAGCACGGTCTTGAGGAGGACGTCCAGGAGTATCGCGAGCACCCCGAAGGTGCCCTGGTGGGGGTCCTTCATGATCCTGAGCTTGTCCTCGCGGGTCCGGTGCGAGAGGAGAGCGTCCATGGTGTCGGCAAGCCCGTCCAGGTGGAAGCCGCGGGTCACTATCACGTGGAGGGTCACGAGCGCTATGGCCGCGACCGGGGCGGGCACCCCCGTCGCCGCGAGGGCGAAGCAGGCGAGGAACTGCAGGAGGCCCAGGACGAGCCCCACGGGGGGGAACATCGACGCGAAGCGGCCGAAGTCGTCGGCGGTGAAGCGCTCGTCCTTGTCAAGCGGGAGGATGGTCAGGAACGCCAGGACGTTCACGAAAAGGCGCAAGGTCTTCATGGCTCCACCTCCTCCCTGGCGTCCGGCGGGGCAGGCCCGCATGGGCGGTCCTAGCCCCCTCCTGCGGGCTGGGGCCGCTCGGAGCCCAATTTATATCATTTTTGTGAGGCTTTGGACAGGCGCCTCGCCTTCCGGCGCGGCAGGCCGGACGCCGACCGTCCCCCGCGGAGGCCGGCCGGGGGCCGCCCGGGGAGGAAAACGCCGGAAAGTCAAATCCGGCGCGATGCGGGCCGAGCCCGCGCGCGGACGGGGCTTGGCGACCGATCGTTGCCGGGCGGGGACGGCGGTCCCGAATCCGGGCGCGAAGGGCGGACGGCGTCTGGTCGCTCTAGGCCGGCCGCTCGGGGGCGGGACGCCGGCGGTCAGGTCCCGGGCTCCGGGAGCCGGGGGGCGCGTACAAATAGCCCTTGAATTCCCCGGGGCGATATAGTATGAGATTTCCGAAGCCCCCGGAGGAGAATGCCGCATCGACCATGACGGATTTTCGGGGGCCTCTTGCCTGCCGCCGCGGCCTTGCCGACCAGAAGGCCGGGCCGGGCGTCGAAGGCGCCCGGTCGTCCCGCCGGGGAGCGGCATCGGCCGAATCAACCACTGGAGGTCAGTGTGGACGATCAAACGCTGAGATTTTCATCGGATCACCTCTGGGTGAAGCTCGAGGAGGACAACTGCGCCGTAATCGGCATCACCGAGGAACCCCTGAAGCTCATCCAGGACTTCAACTTGATAAAGTTCCCCGACGAGGGCACGGAGCTGTCCAAGGACGAGATCCTGGGCAGCATCCTGCAGGACAAGAAGAGCCTGTTCCAGCTGATCTGCCCGCTCTCCGGGGAGGTGCTGAACGTCAACGACGACATCGAGGACGCCCCGGACGTCCTTCTGGAGGACAATTACGAGGAGGGCTGGCTCGTCCGCCTTCTGCTCCACGCGCCCGAGGAGCTGGACGAGCTCCTGACCCGCGAGGAGTACGAGGATTTCGTGAGCGACGAGGACGACGATTACGACGAGGACGATGAGGAAGACGATGAGGAAGACGAGGACGATGAGGAAGACGAGGACGGCTATTACGACGAGGACGACGACGATTATTGAGCCTGCGGCCCAGCGGGTCCCCCCTCCGTCCGTTCGGGGGTCCTCCCCGCGCCTTTCGGGGGCATGCCTGCCGTTTCGCCTTGACGGGCAAGCCTCCGCGAGGCATCGCGGCCGGGCGGCCTGAAGGGGCCGTCCGGCGGATCGGATCTCGCTCCGGACCGGTCGGGCGCGGGCCGGGTCCTCCTGCTTCCCGATCGATGTCCATTCCCGTCGATGTCCCGTAGCCGTCCGAACAGGCGGCCTGCTGGACGCGGCAAGCCCGAGACCGCCTCGGAAACGCGAACGCCCGCGGAAAAGCCGGAGCCCCGCTCCGGCTTTTCCGCGGGCGTTTTTCTCAGGCGGACTGGTTTTCGGCTGCGCGGAACTCGGCGTCCCGCCGGGGAGCGAGGGTGACGGGGGCCGGAACGGCTCGGCGCCATTCCGGCGCAGGTTCAGTCCGTCCCGAGACGATTTGAAGGTTCCGCGGCGCCGCGAGGCTTGGCTGGCCCGGAGCCGCGGACGGTCAGAGGCGCGGCAGTCAGCCCGGCAGGCCGATGGACTGGACAACCAGGACCTGGTAGCCGTCCGGGAGCGTCAGCCGGCCCTTCAGCTCGTCGGCGCCGGTGGACTTCACCACGTTGGCGAGGCCCTCGGAAGCGCAGTACAGCCCGACGTTCTGGTAGGCGGAGCCCGCGTGGAAGGCGCCCGTCATGTTGTCGGGGCCTGCGTAGAGGACGGTCAGCGGGGACTTGGCGAACTTGGCGGTGTGGTCGCCCGCGAGCGCCAGGGTAAGCGCGTTCTTGGCAGGATCGTAGAGGTACACGCCGGCCTTGAGGACCGCGTAGACCGCGAGCTCGTTTCTCCCGCGGGAGGTGGGGACGGTGCGCTTGCCGTCGTCGCGGGTGATCCCGAAGGCGGACCAGAGGATCTCGGAGAGCTGCTTGTCGCTCAACGCGTCCTCCTTGAAGGACCTTTCCGAGTGCCTGGCGGCCATCGCCTCCAGGAGCGGCTTGCCGCCCGTCGCCTGGACGGCGGGGAGCTGGATCGTGTCCTGGGCCTGGGCCGGGGACGGGGATATCGTCCATCCGATCATGATGGCAAGGACGATGGCCGCTTTCGAGACTGGGGAGAACATGGTTGAGGCTCCTAACCGGCTGGTTGTGCAGGGCGAGGGAGCCCCGCAAGGCGCGCCCGTGCCGCGGCCCCCGGGCCCTGGCGCGGGGGGGAGAGGCGGTCCCTGAAGACTCTTGGCTGAAGGGGGCGTTTCCGCGCGTCGCGATGATTATAGCCGCGGCAGGGCTTCTTGTCACCGGTCAAGGACTCCGCTGTGAAGCCCCGGGGTCCCTTACGCTCCCGGACAGGCCCGGACCGGCCGGCTTGCGTCCCGGGCGCCGTCCTGATAGTCTCGTTAGTGGCCGTTCAGGCGCGGTTGCGCGTTTCGCCGCGCCGCCGCCGCTTTTCGCCCGGTATCGCGTCAGGGAGCGCCGCCGCCTTTTTCGCGGAATCACGCGCGCGGCGCCTCGCGCGCCGGGACCTTCCACGCCGAGGAGGCCTTGCCCATGCCTTTCCCGATTATCCCGGTGCTCCTCGCGGCCGGCGGCGTGGCCGCGGCATTCAAGCTCGGGCTACGGCGCCGCAGGAAGGCCGTCGAGGGCGCGGCCCTGGCCAAAGCCTTGAGCCACGGCACGCGGAAGATCCTGGTCGAGGCCCATAAGGATCTGGGTGCGGCGAGGCGGGAGGCCGCATTGTCCCTGGAGGCCCTGGGCAGGGCCCGCCACGCCTTCTGGAGCTTCCCCATGCGGGATTTCGCCGAGGCCTACGGGGAAATGGCCGCCTCGGGCGAGCTGGACCCCCCCGTCGAGGCCGGGCTCTCCGAGGATGCCGCCGGGGACGCGAGAAGCGGCGGGGCGGACGGAAGCGCGGCGGCCGCCTGCGAGTACACGCTCCGTTTCGAGCGGGCGATAGCCGGGCCCGGACGCGAGAGCGGCGGGCTCGCTTCGCCCGTCTTCGTGCAGCTGGGTGCCCTGGGCCCCCGGCTCGCCTCGGACATCGTCTGGTTCTCCCGGCAGGACAGGGTCTTCAAGGGCTACTTCAACCCCACCGCCGACTGGCTGGCCGGCATCCTGCCCGAGGCGTCCCTGAGGGAGGAGCCGGGCAGGGAGCGCCCTGAGGGAGGGGAGAGGGCGGTCGAGAGGCGTAGGGATGCCATCCTGGGCGGGGAGTTGCCTCCCTGGCTCGCCATGAGCGCGAAGTCCGTCCTGAGGGCCGCCCGCGCGGAGCAGGGATCGGCAGGCGGCATGTTCGGTCGCGGCAGGGCGGAGGAGGCGGCGGAAACCATGGCCAGGGCGGCAGTCGCCTGCCGGGCGATAGCCGGCCACGCTTCCCGCGTGAAGAACGCCCTGGCCCCGCTGGCGGACAGGCTCGTCGGGCGGCTGGCCGCCGCGCGCGCGATCCCGGCAGGGACCGCCGGAGACGGCCCGGCTCCCGAGGCCCTGAAAGCCCTGCGGGAGGCATCGGTATGCGTCTCGTCCTCCTACAGGCTTCTGAAGGTCCCGCTCCTTACCACGGAAGGGGCGGTGAACGACGACTCCCTGGCGGCGCTCAGGGAGACGGAGATCTCTTCCGTCGGCCATACGGACCGGGACGGGGAGAATCAGTAGCGGACCTCGCCGCCGAGAGGATCCGGAACCTTCCGCAGGACCGCGCCGGACATGACGTCTGCCGCAGGTCTCGCTCCGGGACGTGGTGTGCCGTATGGCTGTCGCATGTCTCGCTTCCGGGGCGTGGCGTGCCGTATGGCTGTCGCAGGTCTCGCTTCCGGGACGGGATGTTCCGTATGTCTGCCGTAGATCCCGCTCCAGGATGTGATGTTGTGTGCCGCCTTTTTGCCGCCGGCTCCGCTCCAGGACGAGGTGTGCCGTCCGTCTGCCGCTGGTTTCACTCCGGGACGTTGCGTGCCGTCCGACTGTCGCGGGTCCAGCTCCGGGACGTGGCGTGCCGTCTGTTTGCCGCAGGTCACGAGTCTGGGAGCGGCTGATTTTCATGAGAACGGGCGGCGGCTGTCTGCCGAGTCGGCGGCCGGAATCCGCTTCAGCTGTTTTCGGCAAGGACTAAGCACATCGGACGGGCCGACGTTTCGGCCTGGAGACGAAACCCTCCGCACTCCCCGCGAGGCGCCCGGATGCGGGAAGGATTCCTGCCGATCGCCTGTTGCACGCGAGTTTGCCGCGGCCCCGACCTCAGTCCGTCCCGCCGTCACCGGAGGCCAGACGGTACCCGGCGCCGTGCCTGGTTCGGATCACCTCGCCGCCCGCCGCCAGGAATTTTTTGCGGATGTGCAGGACGTGGCTGTCGACCGTCCGGTCGCTCACCGCGGCGTCCGGGGAGGCCAGGGCCGTGAGCTCCTCCCGGCTGAAGACCTTGCGGGGCTTCAGGGCCATGGCCCTGAGGATCCTGAACTCCGTCGGCGTGAGCTCCACCCTTCTGCCGTCCCAGAAGGCCTCCATGGCGTCCGTATCGAGCGCGAGATGCCCGGCCGACACGAGGGCGCGGTCGGCGGCATCGCAAGTCGGCTCGGCGGACCGCGCGGTATCGCGCCTCAACACCGCCTCCACCCGGGCCGCGAGCTCCCGCGGGCTGAAAGGCTTCGTCACGTAGTCGTCCCCGCCCAGCGTGAGCCCCATCACCCTGTCCACCTCCTCGTCCCGGGCCGTGAGGAAGATGACGGGGACACGGGAGGTTTCCCTGATCGTCCTTAGGACCCACAGGCCATCGCGGCCGGGCAGGCCGATGTCCAGGACAACAAGGTCGATCCCCCCGGCCCGGGCCGCGAGTACCGCCGCCTCGCCGTCCGCGGCGCACCTGACCAGAAAGCCTGCGGACGTGAGAGCGTATTCGACCACGTCCGCGATATGGGGGTCATCGTCCACCACGAGCACGGTCCGCAGTTCGGCGGAAGGTTTACCGATCATCGGTTCACCCTGCGGCTCGCTCCATGGTTCACCCTGCGGCTCGTTCCATGGTTCACCCTGCGGCTCGTTCCATGGTTCACCCTGCGGCTCGCTCCATGGTTCACCCTGCGGCTCGTTCCATGGTTCACCCTGCGGCTCGCCCAATGATGCTCCCCGCGTGGGCAACGCCTGCGAGGTCCTCATCCTCCAGCCTTTCCGGGCGGGCAAGGCGTGTGGGCGCCTCGCGTTGGGGACTGGCTTCCGGGATCGCGGGAGGGGGAAAGAGGCCCCTCGCGTCCGGTCGCCTCCGGCGGGCTTGCCGATGCGGGAAGTGTCGGCTGGCGGGAGCGGCAGACGCGGGAAGTGCCGGCTGGCGGGAACGGCCGATGCGGGAAGTGCCGGATGCCGGAAGCGGGGGATGGGGGCAGTGACGGAGGCGGGTCCGTTGCCGCCGGGTCCAGACGGGGCGTGAGACAGGGCTTCTCATGCGGCTCAATGGAGCTTTCCTGCGGCTACGGCGCGGTCACTGGGGCTCCGGAGGGCGATGCGGTAGCCGATCCGCTCTCGGCGCCGCCGTCCGCGGATCCCCCGCCCGCAGGCCCGGAGACGTCCGGGTGGGCCGACGGAGCCGCCTCCGCCGGGGGCGGTGCCTCCTCCCCTTCGGCAGGGGGCTTGGGGCCGCGCTTCAGGGTGATGACGGCTATCTCGGGCCAGGCGAATAGCCTGAAGGGGCTCACCGGGGCGGCCAGCCCGTCAGTCACGTAAATTTCCATGCCGTCCAGGGTATAGCGGCCCGAGGTATAGGCGTAGAAGAGGGCCGCGGGATTGGCATCGCGGAAGCCGGGGAGGCGGAAACCCCCGCCGCGGGCGTGTCCCGCGAGGTACAGGTCGGTCCCCCGCGCGGCCGCGTCGGCCGCGCCCGAGGGGCGGTGGGTCAGGACCACGTTGAAGTTGTCCGGGGGGGAGGCGGGACCCTGCACGGCCTGGAACGGGAGGGTCCGGCTCTCGTCGGGAAAGGAGAGCGGGTAGAGGTCGAAGTCCCGGGTGCCGGGGTCGTCGAAACCTGTGACCGTGAGCGGAAGCCCGCGGAGGTTCGCGCGGCGGTCGGAAAGGATCTCGGCCTTGGCGTTGCTCAGGAGCTGGAGAACGTTGTGGGGGTTCTCCGTGTAGTGATCGTGGTTGCCCAGGACCCCCCAGACCCCGTAGGGCACGTTCTCGAGCAGGGCCAGCGGCTCCCGGTAGTCGGAGGCCAGAAGCGAGTTGCGGTTGCTCACCATGTCCCCCAGGAGAAACACGGCGTGGGGTTTCTCGCCCGCGATGATCTCGAAGGCGCGGACGAGCTCCTGGAGGTTCTGGCCGGCCCCGTAGTGGAAGTCCGAGGCTACGGCCATCGTGAAGCCGTCCAGCTCCTGGGGCAGATCCGGGTAGGGGATCTCGAGCCGGGCGACGTCCGGCGGGGCGAGCTGGCGGGAGTAGCCGTAAAAAGAGAGCGCGAGCATCAGCACGAGCAGGAGCCCCGCCGGGTCCGTGAGTCCCGGGCCCGGCTTCTCGCGCATGAAGAGTTTGGTGAGCCCCTTGGGCTCGCGCTTCACGAGTCCCGTCCACGCGAGCCTCATGAGGCCGACGAGCGCCGCCGGCGGGAGCCAGAAGAGGTGCACGAGTTCCCATGTCAGCCCGGGCCGCACGATGAAGTCCCAGATGAAGAACGAGGGGGCCGGGAAGTTCAGGACGAAGACCGTGAGGAGGGCGTAGATCCCCAGGATGTTGAAAAGGATGTAGACGAGGTTCAGGACGGCCTTGAGGAACCTGCTCTTGATCCTGGCATGGAAATAGCGCCAGGCCAGGAGTTGCGCGAGAAGTATCAGTAATGCCAGGACCGCCTGGACCGCCGTCATCAGCATCCTCCGCTGGTGCGCCTCCGGGCGCGTGCGGTCCGGAAGGGCGCCTTCCGGATTATGGAACGAGCGTAGCTTACCATAGGCTGGGATTCTTCCAGGGCCCGGCAGGCTGACGGGCCGATGGGGTTTGGCGGACGGGGCCGCCTGGGACCTGGCGATGGCAGCCGCTCCCGACTGCGGGGGATTTCCCGGGGAGGCGGGCGACGGCCTTTGCGGGGGGCGCGGCGCGTGTCGGGCAACGTGCCGCAGGTGCGATGCGGCCCGTGGACTGCGGGCCGCGACGGCGGGGTCGAGTCGCATAAGGCCCGGGGGACGGCAGGCGCGCCGGCGGCTCGAGGCCCCCCTGGACCGGACTGGGCAAGGCGGCTTCCGACCGGAGGCGGAAACGGCAAGACGGGTAAGAGCCAGGAAGGCGGGAAACCGCAAGGTTTCCGCGAGCGGGACTCACGAAAGGCCGAAGCTTCAGGCATCGCGAGCGCCCCGGCACAGCTGCTTCCCGCAGGCGAGCTCGCGGGCTCGGGGAGCGCCCCCGGCAGAGTTGCTTCCCGCAGGCGGGGAGCACCCCCGGCAGAGTTGCTTCCCGCAGGCGGGGAGCACCACGGCGGGCGGGTACCCGGTCAGGCTAAGGAACGATCCGACGGATTCCGGGGCGGCACAGGGTCGGCGGCGACTGCGGGCCATCGGCGCGAGTCGATCGAGGTCTGCGGGTGGCGGAAGCTTGGGCCGGAAACCCTAAACTACGATTATAATCTATTTTTAGGGGTTAAGGGAGGCCCGGAAGGCCGGACAGGCCGGGGCAACCGGGCGGAAGAGAGCGAAAACGGCGGAAATACGGAGATTTCCGAAAAATGAAATGGAGAGAAAAAAAAACGGTCGCTGCGGAAACGGCGATCGAGGCGCGGGATCGTCTTGCCTTGCCTCAGGATCCGACCGACAGGAACCCCTCCGGGCGACGACAAGGCCCGCAAGTCCTTCGGTTTAGGCAAGACGGTCGGCAAGGCGGGGCATGGGCATTGCTGAGGGCGCCAGGGAAGGCCCGGAATCGGGAGGGGTCGGCGGCGGAGGCTTTGGAGGGGCGCTCGCGAGGGGGCGGTGAAACCTGTATGGTAAAGCGGGCCCGGAAGGCAGACGGCGGCGTCCCGGGCATGAAAGGGCCAGGAATCTCAAGTCCGGTCCGGGCGTCCGGGGCCCCGGGCCCGGGCGGGAGGCGCGTGGCCCGGGCCCGGCCAGGCTACACGGGCCAGTGCCCGGACAGAACGTTCCTTTCCGTCTGTTCGGCGCGCCGCCTCTCGGTACGATCGCCCGCGCGGATCAGAAGCGCAGGATTCCTCCCCCGTTGGAGGCGGAGGGGGCGGCGGGCGGGATGACCGGGAACATGAACGTGAACGACGCCCCCGAGCCGGGGTACTCGGGGGGGTGGTTGGTGACGGTGATGACGCCGTTGTAGCGGGCGACTATCTTCTGGACGATGGAGAGCCCCAGGCCCGTGCCCTGGGCCTTGGTGGTGAAGAAGGGGTTGAAGACCGAGTTCAGGAGCTCGTCGGGGATGCCGGGGCCCGTGTCGGTGATGCGGCAGGCCACGCAGTTGTTCTCGCCCTCCTGGTGACGGAAGATCTTGAGCCAGATCTGCCCCCCGCCCTGGGCCGTCATGGCCTGGGAGGCGTTGTACATGAGGTTGAGGAACACGTGCATGATCTGCTGGTCGTCCCCGGAGACGGGCGGCAGGTTCTCCTCTATGTCGGAGGAGACGTCCACCTTGTTGCGTTGGAGCTCGTGCTTGAGGGAGGCCAGCACCTCGCGCGCCACGTCTCCCAGATCGAACTCGCGCACGCGGCCCTTCTCGTCACGGGAGAAGTCCAGCACGTTGTTGAGCACCTTGTTCAGGCGCTCGACCTCCTCCAGTATGACCAGGGGATAGCGGCGGAGCTCGTCGTCCTCGGGCATCTTCTTCAGGAGCCTCTGGGTGAAGCCGCCGATGGAGACCAGGGGGTTGCGGATCTCGTGGGCCAGCTGGGTGCCCATCTCGCCCTGCGCCGCGAGCTTCTCGGCCTCGATGAGCCTCATGCGCACCTGGGAGAGCGACTGGTTCGCGTTCCTCAGGTCCTCGTAGAGGTGGGTGTTCTCGATGGCGAGCCCTGCCTGGTTCGCGAGCATGTTCAGGTCCCTCAGGCTCTCCTGGGTGAGCGGCTCGCCGGAGATGGAACGGTCGACCGCGATGACGCCGACCTCGCGGCCCTTGGCCAGCATGGGCACGGCCGCGTAGGCCTTGATGCCGAAGTCCAGCAGATCCCTGTCGTCGTAGGTGTCCAGCCCCCTGAAGCCCAGAAGCGGCTTCTTCTCCACCGCGACCCGGGCCAGAAGCCTCGTCGCGTCCGGCGTCACCGGGATGGAGATGTCCAGCTTCTTGCCCGCCTCCATCATCTGCGCGGCCTCGGTGCGCGAAGGCTTCTTCAGGAGCTCCGCCAGGGAGGTGTCCGCGTCGCCGCGGGACTTGTTCTCCGGCGCCCAGTAGGCGGAGGAGACCAGCTTCGAGCCCCCGTCGGTGTCCCGCAGCAGCAGGATGAGGACCTTGTCGAAGTCCAGCCCCTGGGGGAGCGTGAGCGCTCGCACGATGATCCAGATGAGCTCGTCGTAGCGCACCGTGGTCATCATCGCCCCGGAGATCTCGTAGAGGCTCGAGAGGTAGCGGACCATCATCTGGTTCTCGTTCGCCAGGGTCTCTACCTTCCTGAATGTCAGCGAGTTCTCCACCGCGCCGGAGATCATGCTGTTCATGGCCTTGATGAGCTCGATGTCCCCGGCCTCGAAGGGCTTGGGCGCCTCCGCCAGGGCGCCTCCCCGCGATCCGCCCAGCTTGTTGAACATCGCGATGTTCCCGGAAAGCTGGCCCTGGAACATGAGCGGCATGGTGAGGATCGTGGACTCCCTCTCCTTGACCGTCAGCTCCGGGCCCATGGGGTCGTCGGCGAGCCTTCCCGAGAAGAGTTCGGTGCGCATCAGGGGCTTCGTGAGGTTATAGGAGATGTTGAGGTTCTGGTATCTGAAGAAGTTGTATCCCGGGGGGACCACGCCCGCGGATGAAGAGAAGAGGAGGATCTTGTTCTCCTCGTCGGGCTGGCGGAGCTTGAATTCGTCGCCCGGGCGGCTCTCGTCTATGCCGATGACGTTCAGGGCGCAACCGTCGGCGAAGAAGACCGACTTCGCTATGTTCGGGATGAGCTGCATGACGGCGTTGACGTCTATCGTCTCGGCGAGCTGGCGACCCAGCTCGGACAGGACGTGCAGCACGCTTATGCGCTTGCGCGTGTCGGTAGCCAGCTGGTTGTTCTTGACCGCCAGCGCCAGCTGGTTGGCCACGGCGTCCACCACCTGCCCGTAGGAGCCCACCGAGTGGTCGATGGGTTTTTTCGACAGGGTCATGATGATCCCGTAGCAGGTCTTGTCGTCCAGGACCGGCACGATGGCGAGGCTGGGGAGGAAGGGCTTCAGGAAGGCCGCCCATTCCGGGGGCAACTCCCGCATGTCGCCTTCGTCCGCCAGGAGCGACTGGTGGGTGGAGATGGCGCGGTCCAGGAACGTGCCCCTCACGGGCACGGGCGAGACGGGTCGGCCGTCGGGGTCCTGGCTTCTTTCCTTGTGGACGGTGAGCGTCCTGCTCTCGCGGTCCAGGAAGAAAAGGAGCGACTTGTCGAGCGAGAGCTCCCAGGTGAGGAGGTTCAGGAAGTTCTCGACCTTGGACTCGAAGCGGATGTTGGAGTTGGCCAGCCTGATGAGCTTCGCGAAGAACGCCGCTATGCTCTTGCGGGTGTCGGTCGCGAGCCGGCTGTCCTTGAGCGCCCGGGCCAGCTGGCCCGCGACCGCATCGGCGGCCTGGCCGCGGAAGCCGGACAGGCGGCCGGAGGATGAAGCCGAAAGGGTCGCGACGATACCGCAACAGACCTTGTCGACCGTGACGGGCGCGATGCCCAGGCCGGGCAGGTATGGCGCGAGGAATCCGGCCCACTCGGGAGGGAGGTCCTTCAGGTCGCCCTCGCCCGCCGGAAGCGGCTGGCGGCCCGATAAGGCCCGCTCCAGGAAGGCGCCTTTCACGGGCAAGGTCGACCCCGGCGGGCCGCCGGGCGACGGGCCTTTTCCCCTGTCCCTCTTGTCCGCGGCGTGGAGGGAAAGCGTCCTGCTCTCGCGGTCCAGCAGGAACAGGAGCGCCCCGTCCAGCGAGAGCTCCCGGGCAAGGAGCTCCAACATGCCGTCGGCCTTGGCCTCGAAGCTCTGCCCCGAATCGGCGATGCCGACGAGTTTCGCGAAGAACGCCGCCGTCCCGAAACGGGCGTCGGAGGCGAGTCGTTCGCACCTGATGGCCAGGGCCAGCTGGCCGGCCACGGCGTCCGCGCGGCCGTCCTGGAGCCCGGAAAGGCCGATGGGCCCTTTCGACATGGCGAGGATAGCGCCGTAGCTGTCCCGGCCGTCCGTGACGGGCACGGCGGCGACGCCGGTCAGGTAAGGCGCGAGGAACCGGGCCCAGTCCCCGGGGAGTCCGCGCAGGTCGTCCTCGTCGGCGACGCGAGGCCCCGGTCCGGTCGCGGCCCGGCCCCAAAAGGGGCCTTTCGCCGGCACGTGCGACGGGGGCGGGGCATCGGGATCGCCGGAAGCGTCGGGGCCGCCTGGCTTCTTTCCGGTCTTCCCGAAAACGGACAGGGTGCCGTCGGCGGGGTCCTGGAGGAGGAGGAGCGCGCGGTCGAGCGAGAGCTCGGAAGAGAGGAGCTCCAGGAAGCCTCCGGCCGTGGCCCCGAGATCGAGGCCGGAGTTGGCCAGCCTTGTGAGTTCCGCGATGAATGCCGCCGTGTCCCGTCCGGGAGCGCCTTGCAACATGGGTCAGCCGTCCTGCCTCTCGCGAGCTATCGCCAGCGCCTGGCGGTAGATCTCCTGGTAGGCCACGGCGGAGCGGTCCCAGGAGAAGTCCTCCATCATCCCGCGGCGCATGATGCCGCTCCACTTGGGGCGGTCCCAGAAGTCGCGGATGGCCACGGTGAGCGTTTCCACCAGGGCCTCCGGCGAGTAGTCGGCGAACTTGTATCCCGTGCCGGACTCCGGGTGCGCGATGACGTCCAGCACCGTGTCGTCCAGCCCTCCGGTGGCCCGCACCAGCGGCACGGTGCCGTATTTGAGCGCGTAGAGCTGTTCCAGGCCGCAGGGCTCGAAGCGCGACGGGCACATGAAGATGTCCGCGCCGGCCAGGATCTGGTGGTTCAGGGGAGGGTCGTGGGCCAGCTTCAGGCCGATCCTTCCGGGATTGCGGCTCGCGGTCTCGCGCAGGAACGAGATGTACTGGTCCTCGCCCGTGCCCATGAAGACCATCTTCAGGGGGAGCGCGAGCAGTTCGGGCATGGCCTTGAGGATCAGATCCAGCCCCTTGCGCGGAAGGAGACGGGAGACCATGGCCACCACGGGCAGTTCCGTGTCCTCCAGCCCGAAGAGCCGCTGGAGGTGGCTCCGGCACTCTGCCTTGCCGGAGGTATCGTCAATGGAGAAGTGCCCCGGCGTCCAGCGGTCGCCTTCGGGGTTCCAGAGGCCGTAGTCCACGCCGTGCAGGACCGAGCGGAGGTCGCGCCGGCGTTCCTTGAGAAGCCCCTCCAGCCCCTGGCCCAGTTCCGGGGAGAGCGTCTCCCGCGCGTACTTGTGCGACACGGTGGAGATGAGCATGGCGCCCACGATGCCGGCCTTGGTGAGGTTCAGCTGGCCGTGGAACTCCAGGCCCTGGAAGGTGAAGTGGCTCCAGTCCAGGCCGGTCATCGTGAAGTCGTAGTAGGGGAAGGTGCCCTGGCTGGAGAGGTTGTGGTAGGTGAACACCGTGCCCGCCCGGGCGAGTTTCGGGAAGTCGTGCTGGTAGACCTTTGCGTACATGGGCACCAGCCCCGAGGCCCAGTCGTGCGCGTGGATGACCGTCTGCTCGCCGTCCTCCGTGAGCTCCGGCAGGGCCGAGAAGACCGCCTTCGAGAAGAAGATGAACCTTTCGGCGTTGTCGTCGTAGTCCCCGAACTCGTTGCCGTAAATGCCCGGCCGGTCGAAGAGGTCGTCGCAACCGACGAGGACGAGCCTGTGCGCGCCCTCCACCCTGAACTCGTGGTATTCGGCCGTCCTGCGGGTGATGGACAGGTCGATCGTGCGGGTCATCCCATCCAGCCGCCTGAGCGGGAAGTCCTCCGCGCCGCGGTACTTGGGCACGAATACCGTTACGTCGTGGCCCAGCTCCGACAGCGCCCGCGGCAGGTGGTAGGAGATGTCTCCCAGCCCGCCCGCGCGGGAGCAGGGGACTGCTTCGGGTGTGATGAAGTAAATCCGCATGTCGTCCCTTTCGCCCGCCGCGGACTTCGGCGGGGGGGGTAGCCGGGTGCGGGCCGCCCGGGGCGCGGGGCGGTCAGCCTTCCCGAGGCCCCTCGTAGCCGTTCTCCTCGTGGATGAAGTCCACGATGGTGTTCACCGTGTCCTCGACGTCCTCCGCCGGGATCTGGCAGGTGGCCACCGCCTCGTGCCCGCCGCCCCCGAAGTGCAGGGCGATGGATCCGAGGTTGGCCATGCTGTCGCGGTTGATGATGCTGTTGCCGAGCGCCAGGGCCACGAAGTTGGAGCCGCGGCCCCAGGTGATGTGGATGGAGACCTTGGATTCCGGGAACATGGTGTAGGGGAGGAAGCGGTTGCCCGGGTAGATGGTCTCCTGGTTGCGGAAGTCTATGATGAGCACCTGCCCGCGCTGCGTGGTGCAGGAGCGGATCATGTTGGAGTACAGGGGGGCCTGCTGGAAGTAGAGGTCCACCCGGTCCTTCACGTCGGGGTTCTCCAGTATCTGCTCCGCGGTGAGGGTCCGGCACATCTCGATCATGGACTCCATCAGCTGGTAGTTGGAGATCCTGAAGCTCCGGAAACGGCCCAGTCCCGTCCGGGGGTCCATGATGAAGCCGATGAGGATCCAGCCCTGCGGGTACTCTATCTCGTTTACCGTGAGGTTGGCGGAGTCGACCTTGTCCACGGCCACCATCATGGCGTCCCAGTGGGGCGAGTAGCGCGAGGGGCCGCCCAGGAAGTCGTAGATGACCCTGGCGCATGAGGGGGCTATCCTGCTCATGCCGCGGTAGGAGATGGAGCCCAGGCGCTCGCCCTCGCTCGTGTGGTGGTCGAACCACATCCCGCACCCGTTGGCGTAGGGCACGTTGGCCAGGATGTCGTTGGGGCCTATCTCCACCAGCCCGTCCTGGATGTCCTTGGGATGCACGAACTGGTAGGAGTCTATGAGCCCGGCTTCCTTCAGGAGGGCCCCGCAGGCGAGCCCGTCGAAGTCGGACCTTGTTACCAAACGCATATGTACCGCCTGAATGATTTCCGTATGTGGTTCGGGCCTGCCGAGGCGGGAAGCCGACCGCGGCAGGCCCGCTCGGGCACGGGACCCGAAGGCGATAGCCGGGGGAGGGCCGGAAGGGGAGCGGATGAGGAGCGGCTTCCCGAGGGGACCGGCCGGTCGCGAAAAAACCTGAAAGACCGGGGGTTTGGGGCAACGGCCCGATTGGGCGGCCGCCCGGCGCCGGCGGCGCTCTCCGGGAAAGCTTGAAAGGCTGAAATTCACGGCTTGAGGCCGGGGCATCGCCAGGCCGACGGACCCGACCGGGTCCGGGCGGCGCGTCCGGCGGATTCAGAATATTTTACTGCCTATAGTTTGTCAAGGCTGCAAAGAAATTAGGCGGGCCGCGGTCGCCCGCGCGGGCGACAGGGATGGCCGGAAGGGTGGGGGGATATTGCGGCGGGCGGCGGCGTCCGCCGCAAGTCGGCCTGCGGGAAAGGGTCAGGGGGGGCGGGCGGTTTAGGCGAGTCGCGGGCTTGCGGCGGCCAAACGGGATGTTACAGTCGTGAAATCATCGAGCGCCCGAAAGGGCGAGTCCGGCCAAGTCTCAGTGATATCAGGAAAAATTCCGGAACTGCCCGGCCCGTTTCGCTCCGAACTTCCGACGAGGTCGCGCCGCGAGAGGATGCGTCCCGTTTCAGGTCGACCTGCCGACCCCGGCGCGGGGCGAGGGACGGCCGGCCCGTTTCCGGTCGGCGGAAGCCGGCGCGGCTGGATTAAGATTCTGCTGCCGCAGGGAAACCGGCGCCGGACGCCGGGGGCAGATCCGGATCAGGCCAGAAAACGGTAGATGGGAAAATCTGTTTGAGGGACATGAAAAAAGCCCTTCCGAGTCTGGAAAGAGGGGCAAAGGCACAGCGATGCGTCCGGATGAACCTTGATGTCGGATTCGGCAAAACGTCGACTGTACGGCCAATACAGATGCGCCTGAGCCAGCCGATAAAGATGCGCCTGAGCCAGCCGATAAAGATGCGGCTGAGGCTTTATTTTGGATGAAGCCAGTGTGAATGCCCCGTGAAGTTCAATTCACGCTTTTCGCGCATGCTTGTTTTTCTGTTCCCCGGGAACGGGCTTTCTTGGCTCGCTTATCGCGGTCGATGGGCCGGAATTCGTGGGCAGAGTCGAGGCGGGGCGAAGCGGGGACGGGCGGGGAGGCGCGGAAACGCACCGTGCAAGGCCGGTCGCGGGAGCGTCCGGCCGGCGCTTCGGTGACTCAGGCGAAAAACGCTCCCGCCGGGGCGGCCCCCGCCTGGGCGGGGGCCGCTCCCCGGGAGCGACCCGTTCGAACGGCGTGCGGCGTTCGGGAGGGAAACCTGTCGTCACAAGTCGGATCTTAAAGACCGATGAAGATGGCTTGAGGGGGGAGTCTGGCAAGCTGGCGATATCATCGATTTAAAACCAAGGGAGCGATGTCATTCCGCCTCAGGCCGAAGACGCGGGTCGGAAACCGGAGGGAAGGCGGGGCGTCACTCGGCCGGAGGCGCCGGCGGCGCCACCGGCGGCCCGGTGGTGGAGCCTTCGGGGGCCGCGGCGCGCGAGAGGGTGTCCTCCAGGAGCTGGTGCTCGAGATCCTCCGCGCTGGGCCTGGCTGGCCTCGGCATGGGCCGGGTGGCGGCGGGCGGCGGGCTCGCGGGGGGCCGCGGAGGTGCCGGGCCCCCGCCGGCGGAAGGCGGCTGGGCCGCCGGGCCTCCGCCGGCGGAAGGCGGCTGGGCCGCCGGGCGCGACGTCGGCACGGGGGCGCCGGGACGCGCCTGGCTGATGTCCGCGCCATCGTCCCAGATCATGACGGAGATGCGGCGGTTAACCGGATCCGTGGGGCTCGTCTCGGGAAGCGGCCTCGTGGCGGCGAAGCCCGCCACCATGGTGAGGCGGTCGTCCCCGATGCCGTCGCGGGCCAGAAGGCGTCTGGCCGCGGAGGCCCTGGCGGTGGAGAGCTCCCAGTTGGTGAGCTGCTGGGAGACGGTCACGATCGCGTCGGAGTGGCCCTCGATGGAGATCTTGTTGGGGATGGTCCTGAGCCTGTCGGCCACGACCGAGAGGATCTGCTGGGCGACCTGCGTGAGCCGGGGCTGCCCGAGCACGAACAGCGGCCGCTTCTCCTTGTCCATGAGCTCGACCCTGAGGCCGCCGGGGACCACCTCCACGGCCACCTGGCCGTCCAGGTCGCCTCCGAGCGATCCGGACACGGCGCCCTTGATCTGGTCGGCCAGGGCCTGGTTGGCCTCCTGCCTGGCCTGCCGGGCGGCCCGCTCCTCGTCGGAGAGCGCCCCGCCGGGGACCCCGGTGCCGTCCGCGTACAGTCCCTGGCCGGGGGCCACCCCGGTCTGGTCCGAGCCCTCCCCGCCCTCCACGCCTTCGGGGAGCTCGGTCAGCTCCGGGTCCTGGGGCCGGTCGGTAGGGTCGGTGGCGCCCGCCTCGGGGCGGTCGTCCCCGGCCGCCTCCACCGCCTTCTCGCGTTCGGCCAGCGCCCGCTCCCTCTCCTCGATCTCCTTTCCCCGCTTCACAAGGTCGAAGCAGCCCCCCGTCAGGATGTCCGGCACCGCCGGTTGGGCGGCATCGAAGGCGGAGGGAATGCCCCCGTTGAAGACCGCGTCCGTGAGCGACAGCTCCTTGAAGTAGTCCGCGAGGGCGGCCTTGCCCTGCTCCGAGGAGATGGCCAGGAGCCACATGACCAGGAAGAAGGCCATCATGGCGGTCACGAAGTCCGCGTAGGCCACCTTCCAGCTTCCGCCGTGGTGGCCGCCGTGGCCCTTCTTGATGATCTTCTTGATGATCGGTGGTTTCTTTTCGGCAGACAAGCGTTACTCCCCGGCCGCCCGGACCCCGAGCGGGGCCGGGGCGGGATCGGCTTTGGCGGTCGCCCGCGGGGGCGGGGCGGGCCAGCGGCGGTTTTCGGGGCCTCGGGCGCGGCGGGCCAGCGGCGGTTCCGCCGGGGTCCCGATGGCCGGGCGGCCCGAGAGCCTGGGCACGTCCCGCCGCAAGTCCGCCCGGAGGCGGTCGGGCCGGGCGGCCCGCGTCATCCGGGCCCGCAGGTTCCGGCCCGGCGGGCCGGGGCTCACTTCTTGACCGACTTGATGAGTTCCTCCAGCTCCTCGTAGCCAGGGCGGCAGTGGGAGGGAACCGCCCTGCGGGCGAACTCTATCGCCATGACCGGGGGCAGGCCCTTGGAGAAGGCCACGAGCACGGACTTGGCCACCTTCAGGATGTTGTCCTGGTCGTGGGCCTGGTTCTCCAGCGTCTTGGCCATCGGGGCCATGTAGCCGTAGCTCAGGAGGAGCCCCAGGAAGGTGCCGCAGAGGGCAGCGCCCACGCTCGCGCCCAGGATTTCCGGGGGCTCGGTCATGAGCCCCATGGTGGTGATGATGCCCAGCACCGCCGCCACGATGCCCAGGCCGGGGAGGGAGTCGGAGACCGTGGTGAGCGCGCCGGGGATGAGCGTGCCGTGGTGCTCGTGGGCGTCGGTGTCGATGTCCATGAGGTTCTCGAACTCCATCGGCTCGATGTTGCCGGAGACGAAGACCTTGAGGTTGTCCGCCAAGAAGTCCTTCAGGTGATGGTTCTTGAGGATCGACGGGTACTTGGCGAAAATGGGCGAGCTGTCGGGCTTGTTGGCGTGCTCCTCCAGGGCAAGCATGCCCTCGCGGCGGGCTATGGAGAGGAACTCGAAGAGGAGGAGGAGCACGTCGACGAACTGCTGCTTCTTGAGCTCCTTGCCCAGGAATATCTTCGGGATGGACTTGAGCGTCTCCTTGATGAGCGACATCGGGTTCGCGATGAGGAAGGAGCCCAGCGCCGCCCCGCAGATGATGATGACCTCGTTGGGCTGCCACAGGACCCCCAGGACGCCGTGGTGCATCATGTAGCCGCCGATGACGCAGCCTAAGACAACGATTACTCCTATTGGGGGCATGCGGGTTCCTTGAAAGGGGCCTTTCCGGGCCCTATCCGGACCCGGGCCTTCCCGCCCCCGCGCCGGAAAAGGCGCGGCCGGGGCGCGGCCCCTCGCGTTTCTTTTCGGATTGGGCCCCCCGGATCATTAACTTATGGCTTTCCCGTAGAGGGAAGGCCCGCGCGGGGGGCGAGATGTTGAAGTCAGAGGTTGCTTCGGATGTCGGCGGCAGTGAAGGGGAGCTTCGTCAGATCCGCCGGGCCCCCTTCCTTGAGGGGCAGCTCGGACGGGTCCTTGCGGGGGATCACGTGCAGGTGCCAATGGGCGACCGCCTGGCCGGCGGCGGCGCCGTTGTTCACCAGGATGTTGAAGCTGTCGGCGCCCACCCCTGCCAGCGCCGCCGCCGCCAGCTTTTTCGCGAGCGGCAGGGCCTTGGCCAGGATCCAGTCCGGCACGTCGGAGGTCGCCGGGTAGTGCTCCCGCGTGACTATGAGGAGATGCCCCCTGGTGATCGGGTTTATGTCCAGAAACGATATGAAGTCGGCGTCCTCGTAAATCCTGATGCTGGGTATGCGCCCGTTGGCTATCTCACAGAATATGCAGCTGTCGGTCATGTGGCCCTCTGGAGGGGTTTGCCCCGGACGCGGCCGGCGCGGGGCCCCGCGGCGCCGGGCGCGACCGCCCCCGGCCCGCCGGTCGGACGGCGGGTCGGGGGGGCGGCAGGCGGCCCCGGACGCCTGTTTCGGAAATAATCGAATCCCTTCCAGTATATAGCCTGCGGCGCCGATTATCAACTTGCGGGGTCCGGGCTTCCGGCCGGGCGTCGGCCCGGGGCGGCCCGGAAGCCGCTCCCGCGCCAGGTCGGGGGCGCCCGCCCCCGGCGGTCCCGTCCGCGTCCGTCACGGCCCGTCCGAAACGTCCGCGCTCTCCGGGCCGGGGCGCGGGCGGGCCCCCGGCGGGGCCGGGACATCGGCGCGCATGACGGACCAGGCCCCGGAGAAGCCTTGGGGCAGATCGGCCCTAGACGTCCTGAAGTGCCCCTTGCCGAGCACGTAGGTGTCCTCCCAGACGGCCAGGGTCCCGGGGATCACGTCCCCGTCCTCCTCGACGTACGGCGTCCCGTTCCAGCCGGCCCCGGGGGTGAACTGCTCCAGGGACACGAGGAGCGCCCGGAAGTCCTCCGGGCCCGCCTCCCCGTCCGCCACCAGGAGCCCGAAGTCCGTGAGCCCCGCGGCGGAAGCGAAGCGGAACGGGTAGGACCAGGTGCCCAGCCTGCCGGAGGCGCCCCGGGAGGCCGCCTCGTCCTCGATGCGCTTCAGCGCCAGCGGCCACTCGCCAGCGTAATGCGAGAGATCCAGCCCGAAGGCCTCCGGGAAGCCGACCATCGGCCCCGAGAGCGGGGAGCCCAGGTAGAAGCTGTCCCGGTCTGCCGCGACTTTCGCGATGATCCCTGCCGCGAGGTCCTGGCGGAGGGTGAAGATCGCGGTCCCCGGGCCCAGGGGATCGGGGGGCGCCGGCCCGGAGGACGGCACGTACGCTTCGGGGCCGGCCAGGGCGTAGGGTATCCCGACCTGCGCCGCGGATTTCCGGAGGATCCGCTCGAAAAGGAGCTGGTCGGGCCTGAACTTGGCGGGGTCCCCCGCCACCAGGGCGAGGCCCTCGGCCCCCACGTGCCGGGCCAGGGACGGCAGGAGCGCCGCGCGGACGCGCAGGTCCGGCACGAGCGTCAGGTGCGCGCCGCCAGAGGTGGCGGGGGTCGTCGTGGCGGGCGTGGCTGCCAGCAGGACCAGATCCGGCCTTCTCGCGCGGAGGTTGAAGAGCGCGGTGCCGGCGCCGCGGGGCGCGGGGGCCAGGACCAGCACCTTCAGCGCCGGATCCGAGGCGGCGTTCTCGATGAAGTCGGCGGCGGACGCGGAGTCCTTCCAGACGTCGTCGGGCATCACCAGGTGCATCGCCAGCGCGCCGCCGCGACGGGAGTTCCTGGCCCGCACGGCCTCGACGGCCCCCTGGCGCTCCTGCGGCGTGTTCCGGTTGCTCCCCGTAACGACCAGCACGGTCGCGCCGGGCCCGCCGGCCGGCTTCTCGCCGGCCGTGCCCCCGGCCCTGGCCCTGGGCTTGGAGCCTGCGGGGCCGCGTAAGGCGTCGGCGTCGGCGGCGCCCCCGTCCGGCCTGGGGCCCTGCGCCGGCTCCGCGGTGCCCGCGGCGCCGATAGCCCGGCCCCCGGCGGCCAGGCGCCGGTACTTGGCGGGGATCTCCAGCTTCGCCGTACCCAACGGGCCGCGGCCGAAGACGTACGTGTCCTGGTAGACCAGGATCACGTTGTTCCGTTCGGTGCCGTCCGCGTCGAGGCTGGGGGACAGGTTCCAGGCGGCGCCGGGCGACGACATGGCGTATGCCCCGGCCACCGCCTGGAGATCGCTCGCCTCGGCCGTGCCGGAGGCGGAGAGGATCGCCATCCTGACCATCGCCATGAGATGGCTCTGCATGACCGAGGCCGTCCAGGTGCCCAGCCGCCCACCGGCGCCCCTGGCGACGAGCTTGCGCTCTATGGTCTTCACGAGCCTGTCGCGGCTCGCCTGCATCTCCTTGGGCCCGAGGTCCAACGCCTCCGGGAAGCCCAGCAGGGGCGTGGCCTCGTCGGCCTCCACGAAGTAGCCGCCCCGCTCGATGATGGCGCTGATCATCGGGCCCGTCAGCGCGTTGTTGGTGGTGAAAAAGGCGGTCTTGTCGCCGTAGGCGGCGAGCCACAGCGGCATCCGGCTCTGGATGAAGGCCCGCGCCTCGCGCACGCCGCCTTCGGCCGTGGGGTCGGGGGCGTTCTCGTGGCGGAAGAACAGCCCCAGGTCGTGCGCCGCCTCCTCCATGATGATCCTGCGACGGAAGAACGACTCCATCGCCATGTGCCTGGGGAAGGACACGTGGATGAACCCTGCCGCGCCCATCTTCTTGGCGGCCCAGGGGATCGTGTAGCCGCGCGAGATGTAGTCGGCGTTGAGAGCAAGATCCGCGGCCTCCGACACGCCGCGGCAGTCCTCGTGGGTCTCGGCCGCGAAGAGCTTCACCTCGGGCCTCGCTCGCCTGATATTCCTGAACGCCCTCACCGTGCCCGGCACTCCCTCGGCGACCACGACCGCCATAACCTTGGGGTCCTCGGACGCGCGTTCGATGGCGGCGGTGGCCGTCTCCGGGTCGTTCACGAAGGTATCGGGGAAGAAGGAGTGTGAAATGTAGCCGCCTTCCGAGGAGTTGCCGTAAATCTCGTAGAGGCGCTCGATGCCCCTGATGATGTCGGTGTCCTGGTCGTCAGCGACCGTCAATACCGCGACCCTGAACGGGGCGTTCGTTACGGGCGAGGCCGCGATGCGGAACGCATCGGCCCCGCCGGCCGCGTCGGTCGCCATCCGGATCCCCACGAACGCCGCGAGCGCCAGGACGGCTGCCGCCCCGGCGGCGCCCGCTGCGATGGCGGCGTTCATTTTCCTGTAACCCTTGGGTTTCTTGTCCCGCATCCGCCGGTCCCCCTTCCGCGCCCGCGGCGACCGCTCCGGGCACCGGAGACAATGTAGCAAAAATCTCTGCGGCACGACGGATCCCTGGTCAATAAAGGTCTTAACGACCGGACGTGAGGGACGCGCGGCGTGTGCGGGGCATGCGGGGTGTGCGTGGCGAGCGGGGCGAGCGGCGTGTGAGGGGCGCACGGAGCATGCGGAACGAAATGAATGTTCGGAATGTGCGGTCGGCGGAAATCGGGGGATGAAAGGAAAAATTTCCGCCTCGTTCAAGACGGCGGCTCCCGGTCTCCTTGCCCTGCACGTGTCCGCACCGGGGAAAACCGGTTCGCGGATGACGGCTCCGAATGACCGATAGGTTCGCGATACGCGTTTACGGGATTCAGTCCTGACAGGAAAGTCGCTTTTGACCTGCCGTCGCGACGGTCGCGGAAGACGTCTCATCAAGCGGGAAAAGGAGACGAACGGGCCGGTCGGGGATTTTGCAGCTGGCGCAAGGCAGGAACGGAACCCGTCGACAGGACATGCCTAAGAGCCGGCGAGGCCGAAACGAAAGCGGAGGCGATGGCGACTGCGGCATGACACGGCGGCGAAGCTGCCGGGAACGCGGCGAAGGGCGGAAACCTCCGATTGCCGGACGCTCCCCCCCCACGTCCCTTGCAGGACGGTCGGGCGTTTCTTATCCGGCTGTCAAGGCATTCGTCGGACAAGCATCTGCCGCACTATCGCACAATCGCACAATCGCACAATGAGGCGGCTTGCGTCGCGCGGCGCATCCGGATCAGGTCTGGCCTTTCGGCGATGTCGCGGTAGGCCTCCGCCTGACGGAGACTGGCTTGTGGCCCTCGGACCCGTCATGGTCGGCGTTTTCCTTTGCCGACTCCAAGGCCTCGGCGGACCTGACCTTAGCGGTTTTGGCCGGCGCGGACGTCTCCGGGCTTGTCGCCTCGGGGCTCTCGGCTTCCTTGGCCTTGGCGCCTCTCGCTCCGACGGGCCTGGCGGATTTCCCGGTCTCGGCGTCCCCGGCCTTTTCCGGAGAGGCCTTCTCGGCTTTTTCGGCCTTTGCCTTGGCGGCCTTCTCCGCCTTGGGAAGGGCGGCCTTCTCCGCCTTTTCGGCGTTGGCTTCGGCGGCCTTCTCCGCCTTTTCGGCGTTGGCTCCGGCGGCCTTCTCCGCCTTTTCGGCGTTGGCTTCGGCGGCCTTCTCCGCCTGTTCGGCGTTGGCTCCGGCGGCCTTCTCCGCCTTCCCGGCCTTGGCCAGGGCGGGCTTCTCCGCCTTCCCGGCCTTGGCCAGGGCGGCCTTCTTCGCCTTCTCGGCCTTGAGTTCGGCGGCGGCCCGTTCCTTGGCGGCCTTGGCCTCCGCCGCGGCCAGTTCCCTCGCCTCCCTGGCCTTGGCGGCGGCCTCGGCCCTGGGGGAGGGCTTGCGCTTCTCGAAGGTGGGGCACTCGCTGTTGGGGCATTTGAGCGCGTCCGGGCCGGCCGCGGCGTTCTGGGGCCTTACGCGGTATGGGAAACCGCATTCCGGGCAAGGGTCCTTCACGAGCTCGCCCCGCGTGAGGAAGCGGCACCTGGGGAAGTTGGAGCAGCCCATGAATGCACCGCGCTTGCTGGAGCGCTCGACGATTTGGCCGCCGCATCCGGGCACGGGGCAGGCGAAGCCGGACGGGAAGGGCATGGTCTCCTTGCATTTCGGGTATTTCGAGCAACCCAAAAACCACGACCCGGCACGTGCCCGCTTCACGACCATGGGGGACCCGCACTTGGGGCACTCCCTGGGCGAGCCTTCGGGGAAGTCCGGCGGCTCCTCGTCGGGCTGGGGTACGGCCATGCCGTCCTCCACAGTGATCCGCTGGGTGGAGCGGCATTCCGGGTAGCCGGAGCAGGCCAGGAACGGCCCGAAGCGGCCCTTCTTCACGAGCATGGGGCGCCCGCACTTGGGACAGTTCACCTCCTCGGCGAGCTCCGGGTCGGGCACGGGCACGGGCTCGCCCCGCTCGTCCCGCGTGAAGTCGCAGGTGGCGCCGCAGGCGCCGCAGGAAAGGTAGAACCCGGACTTGCCGTAGCGGATGCGCATCTCACCGGTCACCCCGCACTTGGGACAGGCGGTCGCGATCGGAAGGCCGTCGGTCTTCACGTTCAGCATCGAGATTTTCGCCGCGTCAAGCGACTCGGCCAAAGGCGAGTAGAGCTTCTCCAGGACGGCCAGGCGCTCCGCGTGGCCCTCCTCGATCTGGTCCAGGTCCTCCTCCATGTCCGCCGTGAAGGCGTAGTCCAGGAGCCGAGGGAAGCTCCCCACCAGCAGATCGTTTACCATGAGGCCCATCTCGGTGGGCCTGAGCTGGCCCTTCGGGCCCTCGCAGTAGGCCTTGGCCCGCAGCACGGAGATGGTGGCCGCGTAGGTGGAGGGCCTGCCGATGCCCCTGGACTCCAGTTCCTTGACGAGGGTCGCGTCGTTGAAACGGGGCGGCGGCTGGGTGAAGTGTTGCGCCGGCACGAGCCTGTCGGGCACGAGGCTCTCGCCTTCAGCCAGGGGGGGGAGCATGTCCCCGTACTCCTCGCGGTCCCCCGCGGGGGCGGTATCGGGCTGCCCCTGGCCCTCAGGCGCCTCGGCGCTCCCCGTGTCGGCCCCGGAGCTCTCGGCGTCCGCCGACTCGGGCGCGTCGTCAGCCTTGACGGCCCGGCCCGGGCCGGGACCCCAGGCGGCCAGGAAGCCGTCGAACCTCATGACCTGGCCCGTGGCCCTGAAGCCGTAGCCCTCGCACTCCAGATCGGCGGCGGTCTGCTGGAACACGGCCGGGGCCATCTGGCTCCCAAGGAAGCGGCTCCAGACGAGCGAGTAGAGCCGCAAGAGCTCCTGGGGGAGCTTCCCCTCCAGCGATGCCGGGGTGCGGGCGGCGGAGGAAGGCCTGATGGCCTCGTGGGCGTCCTGGGCGCCCTTGCGGTTCTTGTAGCGGTTGGGTGTGGACGGCACGTGATCGGGCCCGAAGAGCGAACCCGCGAGCTCCAGGGCCTCGGCCGCCGCCTGGTCGTTCACGCGCACCGAGTCGGTCCGCATGTAAGTGATGAGGCCGGTGTTCCCTTCGGGGAGCTCAACGCCCTCGTACAGCTGCTGGGCCAGACGCATGGTGCGGGCGGGGGCGAGCCCCAGCCGCGAGTAGGCCGCCTGCTGCAGCGTGGAGGTGGTGAACGGCGGGGGCGCGTTCCGGCGTCTCTCCTTGGAGACGACCGAGGCGACCCGGAACGCCTTGCCCTCCACTGCGGCCAGGCAGGCCCGGGTCTCGTCCCCGGTCTTGAGCTCCAGCTTCTTCCCGTCCCTCCTGGCCAGGGCGGCCTTGAAGCCCTGGCCGTCCTTGGTGAGGAACGCGTCCAGGGACCAGTACTCGTCGGGCACGAAGGCGTAGATTTTCCGCTCGCGCTCGACAACGAGCCTCAGGGCCGCCGACTGCACCCTCCCGGCGGAGAGACCGCGCTTGAGCTTGCTCCACAGGACGGGGCTGATGAGGTAGCCCATGAGCCTGTCCAGGATCCTCCTGGTCTGCTGCGACTCGAAGCGGTTAAGCGAGATGTCCGTGGGATCGGCCAGCGCCGCCTTGATGGCGCCGGGGGTCAGCTCGTGGAGGAGCACCCTCTTGAAGTTGTGGCTGTCCCGTCCCAGATATTCGGCGATGTGCCAAGCGATTGCCTCGCCCTCCCGGTCCGGGTCGGGGCCCAGGAAGACCGTCCCCTTGCCCTTGGCGGCCCTCTTGAGCTCCTTCAGGGTCTTCTCCTTGCCCGGGACGTCCACGTAAGTGGGCGTGAAGCCGTCCTCGATGGAGACTCCCAGGCTGCTCTGGGGAAGATCCCTCACGTGGCCAAGGGAGGCTATCACCTCGTAGCCTGGCCCGAGGTACTTGCTTATCGTCTTGGCCTTGGCCGGCGATTCGACTATTAGGAGATCTGTCATGCGCTGCGTCCTGAATATTTCCCGGAACTTTCGGGACCCGCCGCCGTCGCCTCGGGGGTAGGGGGGATCCGGCCTTCCTGCTCCGCCGGGAGTCGGGGGGGGCCGGAGGCGGTTTTGATGTACCATAAGTCGGATGCTCCTGCAAGCCGGAGTCGTTTTCGGCGGCCCGGACGCGGGAATCGGGACAAGGCGGAGGACGGTTGGAGCGTCCCGTGGAGCCTGGCAAGGTTGCGGGACGGCCCCGGGATCAGCGGGCGACGACGATCTGGCCGACGGGGGGAAAGCGGGTCGGGGGAGCGGTGGGGGGCCGCAGGCGGGTGACGAGACGGCGGGTGGCGACGCCGAAGGAAGTATGCCGCATGCGGGCTTGCGGGCCGTCTTCCCGCAGGAGCCCGCGAGCGTGAAGAAGTCCGCGGAAGCGGAAGAGGGGCGGACTTTTCCGGGTTCGGGTCCCTGCGGCCCTTAGCGTCGGGGCCCCTGAGGCGGACGGACGCCTCAGGGGAGGCGGCGTAGCGGATCGAGCCGGACATGTCCAGGCGTTCGTCTTGGCAAACGTTTCCGGGGGAGCGGCCGCGAAGACCTTGCCGTCCATCGGACCGGGACCGGGGAATCCGCGCTTCTGAAAAGCCCTGCCTGTGCGTTCGCGAACGCCGTCGGGAGGCGCAGGCGAGATCCCCCCAGTCGAAACCCTCGGGGAGGGCACCGTCCGCCTCCGCGTCGGGTCGCCGAAACGCGTGAGGGATCGCGAGCGTCGAAGCTCCGGTGGAGGTTGCGGGGCGAAGCGAGGCGAAGGGACGTCCGACAGTGCCGACCGTGCCGATCGTCCAGACGCCAGCGGCAGAGAAGGGCGGGATCATGCCCTCGAAAGGCTTGCCGCGCGGCGGCGCGGGTACATGCGCGACCGGCGGTTTCGCCGTCGCTCGAGGCGTCCGGTGGGCCGCGCGGAAATAGCG
The DNA here is from genome assembly GCA_031263485.1 of Deltaproteobacteria bacterium. Lineage (GTDB taxonomy): Bacteria > Desulfobacterota > Desulfarculia > Adiutricales > Adiutricaceae > JAIRZX01. Next base: position 33,842 of record JAISFS010000337.1, read on the forward strand.
GATCGGGGACGCGGCGCCCGGACTGCGCGTAAGGCGGCCTTCATTTCCGGCCTCGATTCCGGCCGCCGCGAGAATCCTACGCCGTCTGGACGGGCAGGGGCGTTTCAGACGGCGGAATGCTGTCTCCTGCGGGAAAAAGGATGCCGGGCGGGGTTTAATGCCCGATGCGGGCGTATGGCCTGATGCGTGGCGTCAGAACCTGACGCGGTGCCGCGTGGGTACGCGTCCGACCGCAAGCGTGATGGACCTCTGCCAAGGCGGGCGGATTACGGGCACTTTCGCGTGAACGACCTTTCCGCGATTCCAGGGCGCCTAGGCATATCCGCAACGGCAACGCGGGCATGGGGCGGACTCCGAACGGCGTTCTTATGAACTGCGTTCCCGCCGCCGCCGGATCGGGCGTCTCTGATCCGGTTGGCTCCCGCCCGGCATCTCTTGCTGGGCGCCCGCCGCCGGGCCGCCGCCCGCGCGGCGGTTTCCCTCCGGGAAGATTCCAGGCCTTCCGGTTTTCGCGGACTTCGGGGCGGGACGGCCCCTGACGGAGGCCGCGGCCCGGTCCCCGCCCAGGGGACCCGGCGCGCCCCGCCGAAGCCGTCCCATCCCTCCGGCATCGGCCCGTGGCGGAGAGTCTCCGTACGAAGGCGGCGGGATGCGCCCCTGTCGGGGGAGCGACCCTCACGGAAGAACCCGATGGGGCCCCGTGCCCCGACCGGCGAGGGAAATCCCCCCTCCGGCGGCTCTGGCCCGCGTTAGGCGAAGTCGGGAAAAGCCTTGCCCAGTGGTCGAGGCTCCCGCTCGGGGCGTGGCCCACCAGCAGGTGGTTCAAGGGCAGGAGATCCTGGAAGCAGGGGAACCCTTGCCAGGGATTTTGACGGGATCTCCTGGCGATCCGCTACGGGACGGCCGCCGCATGAGGCGCCGGAGACGTGGCCTTGAAGGCTTCCTCCCGGACGTGGACTCACGGTCGATCGCCGCTTCTTGAGACGCGTATCGGCCGCCGGCCGTGACGAAGGGGGGCATTCGGGAGCGGGATCCTGAGGCTATCGTCCCCGGACGCCCTCAAGGGCGTCCGGGGCCCTTGCTGAGTCAGCGGCGGCGCATGTCTCATTGACATGCCCGGGGGAGGGCGAATGATCGGCACGGCCGTCGACGCGATGGCGAATCGGGTACATCCTGGCGACCGCCCGGCATCGCGCGGATATTCGCCGCAAGGTTCGGCGGCGTCCCGGGGGCCGGCGTCGACGCGGAATTTCCGGCACGCCGCCGTGATCCGGAAACGTCCGCAGCTCCGGGAACGACGTGAGCCGCATGCGGCGGATCCGTACGATCCTTGTCGGCTGCCGGGGCGAACGCCGTCCGAAGTCCCGGCTTGGCCGGGAAGGAGGCGACGCTTCGGCCCCGCACCCGGAATGCCGAAGTCGCGCTTAGTCAGGACCCGCCGAAAATATCCTTGAAAGCTCTCCGCACCAGTTCGATTTCCTCTCGGGGGGCCCCGCGCCTTTTCTTGCCGGCGACAAGCCCGGCCAAGGATTTTTTCAGGGATTCCTTTTCGGCTCCGGACAAAGGCCGATTCCCGAAGTCCGTTATCGTTTGGGAACCGCTAATTTTCCGGTTGACCCAACCGCCCGACGAATCGCGTCTATTCTCATAAATGGCCGAGCCGTCGCCGCCGTGTACGGATATCGACCGCAGGAAGCGGTTGTTTTCCAAAAACGACACCGTCTGCGGGATATTGTCGTATGAGGCGTCGTGCCTCTCCTGCGCGCACCATTTCCCGTAACCCAGCGCGGTTTTCTGGCTCTCATACCTCTCATGCATCGCAAGCGCGCTGAACTCGAATTTCGACGCTATGACCGCAAGATGGGGATGATAGCCGCGCCCGAACAAATCACGTGCCGCCGCCATTACAGAGGCCGGATGCCGCAGATCGCTTTCCAGGATGACGTCGAACGATCCGTCCATGGCGAGCTTCAGCAGACGGCTTGTCCAGTCGCGGACGCAGGGTTCGGTGTATTCGATGAGATTCTTGTCGTCCTCCCGCAGAATGGACAGGAAATGGGGGTGGCGAATCCGGCAGGCGTCTTCTCCTATGACCGCGAATTTTCCGGTGTGCCGTCGGATTATGGCGCTAATCAGATTCGCCTTCGCCGCCCCCGGTTGCCCCCCGACGATTATGGACACGGGAAAATCGGCCATGACGCCGCGCGATACGGCTTCGTCCTTCAGCGCCTCGAAGGCCTTTTCGTGCGCCGACCGGGTCAGGACATATTTCTCTGGTACCATCCCGCTTTCCTTTTCCGGAGGCCAACCCGAAGGTCTGCCCGCTTGAATGGCGCGGCGTGGCATCGGGGATTGGCATCCGAAGTCCTCGTCGCGGCGGCGCCGATTGCGAGCGTCAGGCCGCCGGGTTTCCCTTGACCTGCGCCTTGCCTCCGGTCGGGATCGGGATGCGGCGTCAATCGGAAAAACAGGACCGGGCCGGCATACGGCCTTCGACCTGCCGCCCAGAATCACGGGACCGGAATCATCGTCCCGGCGAGCCCCTTGCGGCACGAAACGGTTTCCGCCCGACCAAACGGGCCTTCCGGGGGTCGCGGGCGGACGTGGCTGGATATCCGGGAGGGCCGTGCGGCGGCGATTCCGGCAACCTCCGCGGATGTGACCGTTTCCCGCCGCGAGGAGGAACCGGGCGAATCCCGCCCTTCGCCGATCAAGGAACGTCGAAACCGGAGAAACGGCCGGAAGCGGCGCGTCGGTCGACGGAGGGCTCCGGTCAGGCGTTTCGGGCATCGGCCCCGGCGACGGGCTCGTTTTCCTTCAGCGTCTGCCTCGGCAAAGCACCAGTTTTTCCAGCCTCAGCCTCGGCGACGCACTGATTTTTCCAGCCTCAGCCTCGACGTTCAGGTTTCCCGGGAGCCAGGCCCGCAATCCGTCCCGGACCTGTTTCGGCTCACTTCCCGCGGCGTCTGGCGCCGTCGTTGTGGGGGCGGTGGGTGGGCGCCACGTCGGGGGTTTCGGGGAACTCCACCGTGGTGCCTTCGGTGGCGAGGTAGATGGACAGTCCGGAGCCGGGGAAGAGGAGTTCGGAGTAGCTGGAGGCCTTCTCAAGCATGTCGTAGAGCTTGCGGTCGTCGTTGCTGGGGTCGTGGTGGAACAGGTAAAGCCTCTTTGCCCCCGCCGCGTGGGCCATGTCGACCACGTTCAGCGCGTTGGAATGGCCCCAGCCGCCCTTGGAATGGCTCTCCAGGTATGTGTATTGGGTGTCGGAGATGAAGACGTCCGAGCCCTGCACGAAGGAGCGCAGATCGTCGCGGGCGCGCCTGACCTCGGGGGAGTCGCCAAGCAGCTCGTAGTCCGTGGCGAAAACTATGGTGCGCCCGAAGGCCTTGACCCGGTAGGCGGTGGAGCCGCCCGGGTGCGGCAGCCGCATGAAGTCCAGGGAGAAGGGACCCAGTTCCAGCCCGTCCTCGGGAAGCGTCCGGAACTTGATGTCCGCCGGCAGCTCGTCGAAATGGATGGGGAAAAGCAGCGGCGTGGACTGCTGCGCCCTGAGCCCGTCCTCTACGGCCCTGGCGTTCGCGGCGTGGATGGTTATCGAGGTGTCCTTGTCGTAGATTGGCGCGAAGAAGGGGAATCCCTGGATGTGGTCCCAGTGGGTGTGCGTGAAGAGGAGATCCAGGTGTCTGCGGGGGGCGGGGTTCTTTTTGGGCGTCGCGGAGCTGTCGGCGGCGGGGTCGTAGCCCTGCTTGCACTTGGCCATCAGCTCCTGCTCGATGTCCAGCTCGGGTTTTGGCGTCAGGTGCTCGCCCAGCTTGCGGATGCCGGAACCGGCGTCGAAGATGAGGGTCCTGGATTGGGTGCTGATCTCCAGGCATGGGGTGTTGCCGCCCACGAAGCCGGTCACGCGGTCCGGGAGGCCCTCCACGAAGCGCTCGGCGTCCTCTGGGGCGGGCCTTTCCCTGAGGGCCAGTTCCACCGCCTGGACTATCTTGTCCTTGAGCTCAGTGTAGCCGGAAGGGCTGGGAAGGGAGCCCCTCACGCCCCAGAATCGGATTATCATCGGAGGGGCCCTCCCGTCCGGGCGACTGCTACGGGCCTCGGGAAACGGCCGAAGGATCTGAAAACGGCTCTTGTCATGCTGGCCTTTACCGCCTTGTCTCCCGCCTTTTCGACAGGGCTTCGGAGATCCTGGCCCCTGCCGGGCCGTCCGGCAGGGGCGGTTCGTTCGGGCTGCCTGCGGGGGCCCTGAGTATCTTTTCGGCACGCCGCAGGAAAACATGCAACTTTTGTACTGATTCCGGTCACTTGAGTGCGCACACGCGAATTATGCCCCCATGCGGCCCTCCGGGTGACCATGGAGGCCGTCGACACCCGACAGTCGACTTGCCGGCCGCCGCGGAGACCGCGCGAAAGGCTTCCGGGAGAGCCGTCCGGATCAGGCGAACCCCGGACGGTCAGGAAACCGGGGCGACCCCCTGCGGGGCGGAAAGGCTGAAGCCTCACTTCGCGTAGTTCACGGCCCGGGTCTCCCGGATGACCGTGACCTTGATCTGGCCTGGGTAGGCCATCTCCTTTTCGACCCTGCGACAGATGTCGTTCGCGAGCACGGTCGCCATGTCGTCCGTGACCAGATCGGAATTCACCATGATTCTCACCTCGCGGCCCGCCTGGATGGCGTAGGTCTTGGTGATGCCGGAGAAGGACCCTGCTATGCGCTCGAGATCCTCCAGCCGCTGCACGTAGGTCTCCAGCATCTCGCGCCTGGCGCCGGGCCTGGCGCCGGAGAGGGTGTCCGCGGCCTGGACCAGGACGTCCAGGATCGATTCCGGGGGCACGTCCTCGTGGTGGGCCATGATGGCGTGGACGACCGCGGGGGTCTCCCCGTAGCGCCGGGCCAGCTCGGCCCCGATGAGCCCGTGGGGGCCTTCCACCTCGTGGTCCACGGCCTTGCCGATGTCGTGGAGGAGCCCGGCCCGCTTGGCCTGCTTCACGTTCTGACCCAGCTCGGCAGCCATCACCCCGCACAGGAACGCCACCTCCACGGAGTGTTGCAGGACGTTCTGGGCGTAGCTCGTGCGGTACCGGAGCCGTCCCAGGTGACGTGCCAGCTCGTGGTGGATGCCATGCACCCCCACGTCGAAGGCGGCCTCCTTGCCTATCTCCTTGAGGCTCAGCTCCATCTCCTCGCTGACCTTGGCGACCACCTCCTCTATGCGAGTGGGATGGATCCTGCCGTCCGAGACGAGCCTTTCCAGGGACTGTCGGGCTATCTCGCGCCGGTAGGGGGAAAAGCTGGAGAGGAGCACCGCCTCCGGGGTGTCGTCCACTATCAGGTCCACTCCGGTCGCGGCCTCGATGGCCCGGATGTTGCGGCCCTCGCGCCCGATGATGCGGCCCTTCATCTCCTCGTTGGGGAGGGGCACGACCGAGATGGTGTGCTCGGCAACGTAGTCCCCGGCGTAGCGCTTGACGGCCAGGGCCAGGATCTCGCGGGCCTTCTTGTCGGCGGTCTCCCTGGCCTCGGCCTCGGTTCGCCGGACCAAAAGCCCCCCCTCATGGCGGGCTTCCTCCTCCATGGAGCGCACCAGCTCGTCCTTGGCTTCCTGGGCGGTCAGCTGGGCGGTGCGTTCCAGGCGCCGGGCGGCCTCCTGGTTGAGTTTCTGGATCTCCTCGCCCTGCGTCAAGAGCTCCTTTTCTCGCCTCACGAGGTCCGCCTCGCTCCTGGTTGCCGCGGCCTCGCGCTGGGCCATGAGCTCGGTACGTCTCTCGAAGCTCTCCTCCCTCTGGATCAGGCGGTCCTCCTGCCTCTTGAGCTCCTGTCTCCTTTCCTGCGCCTCCCGCTCGGATTCGCTTTTCATCCGGAAGACGATGTCCTGGCCCTGCAGGTGGGCCTCCTTCTTGATGGTCACGACGTCCTTCTCGGCATCGCTCACGATACGCTGGGCGTAGGACTCTATGTCCCTGATCCTGCCTTCAAAGAACCTCCTGCGCCACAGGAAGCCCAATACGGCGCCTGCGGCGGCGGCAAGGGCGGCCAGGAGCGCCGCCACGGGATAGCTTAAGATCATTGGTATCCAGGCTCCGGGTGCGGATATGCTTGACGCCCCCCCGTCGGGGTCCGGATTCCGGGCGGCCGTAGGGGCAAGGGTATTTCTGCTGGATTGGCTGCACGGCTGATGGCTCCGGCGGGGGCGGCTGGGTTGGGGTAGGGAGGGGCCGGAAGGGCCCGAGGCGGTCGCCGCCTCCCGGCATGCGGGAGGCGCGAACCCTGCGGCGCGGGATTTCAGCTCCCGTCCACAAGATCCAGGAGGCGCCGCATTCGTCTTTCCAGCGCCTCTATATTGGCCTTGAGGGCAACAGATTCCCTCTCGGAGTTAAGGAGTTTCATCGCCAGACGGAAGGCGGCCTGGACCAGGAGATCGGCGCCGCTCGCGGCGGCGCCCTTAGGGTCGCGGCTTTGGACGTCCCTCAGAACCGACTGTACCCGGTGGGCCAGCCTGAAGACCATCTCTGGCTTGTCGGTGCGTATATGGTACTTTTGCCCGAAAAGGACCAGGGATACCAGGCCGTCCGCGTCAAGGGCCGGAGGCTCGAAGCCGGGGATGGGCCCTGACTCGGGGTCCTGGCCGTCGGGCATGGGATCCGGTGCCGGAGGAGTCCCTTGGCCGTCCTGAAGGGAGGGCGCGTGGCCCGGGTTAGGAGTAAAGCCGCCCGGGGAAGCGGGCCGGGAAGGGTCTGCCTCTCCCGGCCCGAGACCCGCGCCCGCCTCAGGGGAGGCCGGGCCTCCGGTTGGCGGAGTTTCGGGCGATCCGTCCGATTCAGGCATATCGGCTGTTGAGGGCGATTCGCCCGATGCCGGCTTATCGCCAGTTGAGGGCGATTCGACCGATTCAGGCAAATCGCCAGTCGAGGGCGATTCGTCCGATTCAGGCAAATCGCCAGTCGAGGGCGATTCG
>JAISFS010000226.1 GCA_031263485.1 Deltaproteobacteria bacterium
GGCTAAGATCAACGACTGGCCCAAAAGCACCGACTCGGATACTCTCCCTCCTTTCTCCAGAGCTTCCCTGGCCTCGGGGGCCATAAAACGCTTGTTGTAGATTACCTTGCCGTCGGGGCCAAGCTTGCCGATGCAGACCTGACGCGAAGTGGAATACTTCTTGCCCTTATCCCAGATGGTGAGTGAGTGATCGCAGGGCCTGAAGCCCTCGCGCCTGGGCTTTCGGGTGTCCGGCGCTGCCAGTCCGGACGGAGTTTCGATATGGCTTTTCACGCCCGATCGGGTACAATTGCTCCTGCGGCGGCTCCACGCCGCGATTTCCCGCAGGAGGGCAACGCTTGATCCGCGATCCCCGCAAGAGCTTCGAGGAACGCCTCGATGCCGCATTGGCCGGAGCCGTCTCCGACCAGACGGAGCTGGGACTCATGTACCTCGAAGGCGCTGGCGGCGCCCCCAGGGACCCGGCCCTGGCAGCGTCCTGGCTCAGGAAAGCCGCCGACTCCGGGGACGCCAAGGCCCGCTACAACCTCTCTTACCTGCTGAGCGCCGGTTTGGGGGTCCCCCGCGACCGCGCCGAATCCTTCAGGTACCTTGAGATGGCCGCCGAGGCCGGTTTCCCGCCGGCAGAGCAGAACATGGCCACCGTCTACATCGTGGGCGAATTCCTGCCCCGGGACGTGGACAGGGCGCTCATGTGGTACCGCCGGGCGGCGGATCACGGGGATCTCATCGCCATGTACCAGCTGGGCGTCCTCCATCTCCAGGGCGCGGGGGGAGTGCCGGAGGACCCGAGGCAGGCGGCGGAGTACTTCCGGAGGGCGGCCCGGGGTAGGCTCGTGGACGCCCAGTACAACCTGGCGCTCATGTGCTACCGGGGCCACGGCACGGTCAAGGACAAGGCCGAGGCCGCACGGCTCTTCTACGAGGCCGCCACGCGCGGGAGCCCTCAGGCCCAGTTCAACCTGGCCACCATGTACGAGTCCGGCGAGGGTTTCCCAGAACCGGAGCCGGAAAAGGCCTTCTTCTGGTTCAGCGAGGCCGCCAAGGCGGGCACGGTCCAGGCCCAGCGGGCCGCAGGCCGGATGCTTCTCGCGGGCCTGGGGACGCCCAGGGACCCCATGGAGGCGGTCGGCTGGCTAACGAAGGCGGCAGAGGCCGGGGACGCCGGGGCGGCGTTCCTCCTGGGCATGATGAGCGAGTCCGGCGACGGGGTGCCTCGGGACCGCACGGAGGCCTTCAGGCGTTATCTGGAAGCCGCAGCCAAGGGCGAGCCGGAGGGTGCCTGCCATGCCGCCGCGCTGTGCCTGGAAGGGGACCCGGCCGGGCCCGAGGAACTGGAAGCCGCCTGCGCTTCCCTGGAGGCCGCGTCCGAGGCCGGCCATCCGGAGGCCGCAGGCATGCTGGCCCGGGCCCTCTGGGACGGGACGCTAGACCGTTCAGACCGGAAGAGGGCGCTCGGGCTCTATGCCCGCGCCGCGGAGCCGGGCGGAGCGGACGCACGTTACGCCTACGCGTTAAGGCTCCTGGAAAGCCCAGAGGCAGAGGGAGCGGCGGAAAAGGCCGTCGAGCTTTTGAAGGGGCTCGCTGAAGAAGGATATCCGGGCGCCAGCGAGGCCTTGAAGGGGTGCGTGATCGACGGTTCCTGACACGGCGTGTCCGGCCAGTGCTTGCTCTTTCGTGGGACACGGTGGCGGGGACGCCCGCGCGGCGCTCGGGAACCGCGCGGGACAAGATGCCGATATGAACACGGAACCGTCCCCTGGCCCTATAGAGTGGCCCGCCAGCGCCTTACACCGCCATACCCGGCGGCGGCTGTACTGATCGCGATGAGACGGGCAGCCGTTCTTGCCGCAGCCCCGGGACGTGTTGCAGCCGGACGGATGCTTACGTTGGCCTGACTCCGAAGGCCTGCTCGACCTCTGCGCTGTCGAGTCCCTCCACCGGCTTGCCCATGTGCCGATTTGGCGATCCGGAAAGTCTGCGATTTGCCCCGTGTGAGCGTCAGATGCAACCGTCTGCCCCTGACGCTTTCCCATCGGTGGGGCGTCCCGCAACACCGTCATTTCGCGCGGCGGTAACGGCCGTCCGCGATGCCGTTCGCCCCGCAGAAGAATCTGAAGGCGGAGCGCGGGCCCGCCTGGGCATCGTTGCCGTCGAAGCTCACCTCGATGGAACCGTACTCGGGATCGAACAGCTCGTCCGCCGGGAAGACGAGCCTCCCGCCTTCCGGCTCCAGGCCAACGGCGGAAGCCCGGCACCCGAAACCGCCGGGGACGACGGTGGAGACGGAGACCCCGTAGATCGGGCCATTGCCCACCGCCGCGACCGTCATGCCGCCTTCGGCAAAGTCCTCAGCATCGGGCCCAGGGGCGAACTCCCAATAGCCCTGGAGCGGGGCGTCCGTCCGCGCGGGCAACCGGTCCCCCATGGCTTCCGCGAAGCGAAGCGACAGGGCCATGTAGGCGGCCTTCCACTCAGCGATGGAGGCATCGGGCTGAGGGTAGTCGCCGGCGGACGCCGCCGCGAGGCTCCTCCGGTCCGGGGCGGCGATGTTGCGGGAAAGGCCCAGGAGCGCGGCGCAGGTCTCGAAGGCGGTCCGATAGGCCACGTCCCGCATGAACTCCCCGTGTAGCCGTGGAGTCCTCAGATCGAGCTGGGCCTCGGCGGGCGCGACGGTCGCGATGACCGCAACCGCCGCGGCGCACAGGGCCAAGGACGAATGCTTTGGCATAGGACACCTCCTCTGGACAGGCACCTCTCAAGATCCCGTTACCGACATAAAGGTCCGGGGAGCAAGCGGGGTCGACCGTCAAGGGAACCATCGGCCCTGCGGACGGTGGACCGGGCCCCGGCAGACTCACGGTCGCCATGAATCGCTGATGCCAGGCATCGCAGAGCGTCGGTGGCCGCAGTGGAAGGTTCCGGCAACGGCGCGATTGCCTGGTCGCCAGACTGTCAGATTGCCGACTTCCAGACTTTACTATCAGACTACCCGACTGGTTGCCCCTGGCCGCCCAGGCCGAGCGCAAAGGCCGTCCAGGTCAGCGCTCCAGACCGCCCAAGTCAAACGCTCCAGGCCGTCCGACTGACTGCCCCAAGCTACACAAGATTTTTTGCCGGAGAGCGACTGTTTGGGGGGGAGGCAAGCCGCTTCCCTTGAAGATCGATCCGGGCCGCCGCCGCCGTCCGTTCCCAATTGGTTATGCCGGGAGATCCTGCGAGACAGGCTAGGCCGAGGCTTGCAAGGCGGATGAAGCCACCTTTCGAAAGGTCGGCGCGGCCTGCGAAAATTCGAGACGCCGCAGAAATCGTAGCCCCTGTCGCCCGGAAAAGCAACAAATCCCGCAAAAAGGGCGCGTTTCGCCGAGGGGGCATGCGCCCCGGGCTACAGTGGCCGGGCTTTTCGCCGATGCCTGCGGCAAGTCGGGGGCCTAAGGCGGTCGAATTATCCTGCGGATACGGATGTCGCAAGGCCGATGCTACGGCAAAGGGGCGTGGCGGTTTCAGGAGGATGCAGGCAAAAATCGAAGGCTAAAACAGCCTGAAGGTCCTGCCGGTCATGCCCGTGCCCGGGCTGCAAGGGACGGGCTCCGCCTCGGCGATGGCGAGCACTCCCTCGGAGGAGGCTATCATGACCGCGCCTTTGCCCTCGGCGGAGACGATCCCCATGACGCCTTCACGCGGTATCCCCCCTATGCCCTCGAACTCGCAGATGCCCGGCGGATACCCGCGGAAGGCAGCGCGGTAGACCGAGATGTGGACCCCGTACTCCGGGCCCTCGCCCACCGCAACCACATGCATGAACCCGAACAGGGGCGAGCCTGATTGCCTTTCCATCATATAGAGCCGGAGGAACTTCATGGCGTTTCCAGGAGCCCCCATCTGCTCTGGCGGGATCGAGCGGCCAAGCCTCAGGCTCGCGAGCTTCATCGCCCGTTCCCATTCCTCTCTGCCAGCTTCCGGGGCCGGGAACCTGATGCCCCTCAGAGCCCTGCCGTCCAGCCTTTCCCAGCCCGCCTGCCGAGCCATGCCTGCCAGTTCGGAATAGATGCCGTACGCGGCCCGGTAACCGCTGTCCAGCATGTACTCGTCGTGCAGGAATGGGCGTCGCGGCTCGGACTGAGCCAGGGCAGGGGCGGCCGCGAGGGCAGCCACGGCGACCGGGATCGCGGCGAACGCAACGAGGAGGGGTATAGGGATAGAGCGGATCGGGGATGCGGGCATGGGCGACTCCGTATGACGGGGGCCACGGCGGCCCTCGCCCAGCGTTCGGGCGGGAAGGGACGCCGCCCCGCAAAAAGGCCGGGGGCCTCGCGGATGCCCGGGAAAGGCGATCCGCGAGGCCCCCGGCAGTCCGGGCTTGCGGCGTTCAGGACAGGAAGCGCAATAGATCCGGGAGGAGCAGGTCCCGGTCCACCACGTAGGAGATGTGGTCGTGGCCGTGCATGATCACGAGCTCCGCGCGAGGGAGCGCACCGGCGAGCTCGGTGAAGAGCTCAGGGCGGAAGATGTCGTTCTCGGCACCCACCACCAGGACGGGCAGGTCAACCTTGGCCGCGTCCGCGAGCTCGATGTTCGGCTCTACGAACGTGTTGGCCAGCCTCGGGTCGCCCGTTTCGTCGTAGAGCTTCCTCAAAAAATCGGTTCCGGCCTCGTTCAGATCGGACGGCTTGAGGTTCACGCCCAGGAGGGCCAGCCGCCGGAAGGAACCCTGGCGCTTCATGGCGGCCAGGAGCGCCACGATGGCCCCGTCGCTGAAGCCCACGGCATCGGCCGGAGCCAGGCCCAGCGCGTCAGTAAAGGCCAGGAGATCGTCCGCCATGGTCGCGTATGAGTAGTCGGAAGTCTTCTCGCTCTCCCCGTGGTTGCGGCTGTCCAGCGCGAACACGGTGAAGCGCTCCGCGAGCCCGGGGACCAGGGCATCGAAAATGTGCCTGTCCTCGGTGCATCCGTGGAGCATGAGGAGAGGGGGGCCGGACCCTGACTTGGTGTACGCGATCTTTACGGAGTTGGCTTCAATTATCATGACATGGCACTTGTCGCTCGCGGGGCATTCGCCCGGGCGCTGCGGGTGGAGGTGGCACCGCAGGGAACTCTGGGCAAGAACTCAAATTATTAGCTTCAATATCTTAGTATAACAAAAATGGAAGGGGGGATCAATCTAATTGAGAAGGGGAGAAGAGGGGGATCAATCTGACTGAGATGTTGGCTGAAGAACCACATGAAATCAGAGACAACCTCAATAATGATTGACAAAACAGAAATGAGATGTTATTATACCAAAATAGATTTATTTCTACATAACTGTTGCACTTATTTAAACCTAGTTGTCTCACTGATTGGCAGACTCTGAACAATCAATCTATTGAGCATGGCTCTCAACATCTTTCATCGATTCAGATGGCAAACCAATGTCAACAACTTAAGAGGAGCGGCGTCTGGCAAGCAACTGATATCCTTGATGAAAATATCTAAGAAACAGTCGATTTCTGCCTTAAGTTGTTGACATTGGATGGCAAACCCTTGACCCTGAGCCCCTTAACAGCCATTGGTCTTCCTGCTCATCCGCCGGTTAGTTGCGCTGAAACTGGGACCGAGCGTAACCAATGTCAACCTTTCTAGCGAGGTTCCGCCCAGGTTTCACAGGAATTCCCGTTTCGCTTTCACATGAAGTCAGAGGAAGACTATGGCAAACAAGCCTGAGCCTAAGCTTTTATTGGAAACAAGTCAGTCTTTTCAGGATTACATTGAACAGAACGCCTTGTATATCGATAAAACGGGAATGATCCGCGACATCATGAGAGTCAAAGACGGGCCATATCTGCTCGTTAGGCCAAGACGATTCGGCAAAACCCTTTTGTTAGATACGATTCAACATGTTGCTGAAGGGCACAAAGATCTGTTTACAGGGCTGGAGATATACAATTCCGATTACGACTGGAAGCCTTACGGGGTAATCCGTCTCAATATGAACGGAATTAACTATAATCCTGAATTTTTTGAGTCAAGCTTGTTAAGCCATTTGCATAATGTTGCCGCCCTGCATGAAGTATCTGTCTCGAATATCGATCCGATTTCTGCCATAAACGACCTGATTATCCAAACCTCCATAAAATACCATAAATTATTCCGGAAATCAGAAACTGAAAAAATTTCTTCACATCCTCAAAACGTAGCTCTTCTTATTGACGAATATGATTTTCCTTTTATGAGCAATGTTACGCTCCCTAACAATATCGAGAAAATTTCAAGAGTTCTCCATAATTTTTATTCAGTTATAAAATCATGTTTCAGTTTTCTACGTATCGTTTTTATAACTGGAGTCGCAAAACTTCCTGAATTTTCGTTATCGTCAGCATTTAACACAATGATAGATATTACAATTGATTCAAATTATTCAACCATATGTGGATTCACGATGGAGGAAATCAAATCATATTTTGAACTCCATATTCCTTCGACCATCAACGAATTAATTAAAAATAATCAGCTGGAGAGCAAATCGACCTCAAAAGCATTATATCAAAAGCTTGAGCATTGGTATGATGGGTATACATGGGATGGGGAAACTCATGTCCTTAACCCTTACTCTGTAATTCATTTTTTCCTAAATTGTTCTTATCGCGATTATTGGTATAAATCAGGAGCTCCTATCTCCTTGCGCAAACTCGGGTTTGGTCTAAAAAAATATTTTTCGGTTTTCAATGATAATATTTCTTTCTCTTCAGATTACCCGGCTGTAGATCCTGAAAATATCAATGATTATGCATTGCTCCTGCACAACGGATATTTAACCATCGACAAAATTGAAAAATCAGATATCGCAGATACATATAATCTGAAAATTCCAAACAATGAAATCCGAAACGCCATTATGACAGAATTCCTTGTAGAGAGCATAGTTCCTAAAAACAGTGTTGACCCTATTAAATTTGTGAATTCAAAAAGGTTTGATTTTTATAAATCTTTTTGCATGCTCGATGAATCAACATCTGAAATGTTATTAACCTCAATTTTAGCTAGCATTTCTTATCACCTTCAAGATTCACAGGAAAAGACCTTTCATCTTATTCTCTATTTCCTATTAGGTGTGGGATATGACACTCCTCTGAATGAATTGGACACCGATGTGGGAAGATCGGATCTTGTCTTCCAAACACCGCAAGGAGATTGCATGATCGTTGAAATCAAGCATGAAAAGGCTCATGATTCAAAAATCAACATTTGCGACACTAAAATCTCCCAATCGCCTGCTCTTTCTGATATCATTCACCTTGACAATCCGCCATCAATCCGTCACTCCATCGGCAAAAACAACAACAATTCTAAACCTGATACCATTTCGCCGGCCAAAAAAATCTTTAGCGGGCAAATATCAGAAGTTGCCTCAAGAAGCCTACAAACTTGCATTGAACTGGCTTTTGAACAAATAGTCACTAAACATTACGCCTTACCACACATAGGAAATCAAAACAAGGTTATCGCGTGTGCGGTCGCGATTTACGGCACATCAGATGTAAGGATTCGTTTCGCAGAAGTCATTTTTTCTAACAATGTCAAGCAATTTGTCCATATAACAAGATCTATCAATTGAATGTGCGAAAGCTATTTTTTTCTTTTTGATTTAAAATATGTCTATGGGTTTTAGATTCAGTATTTCAATTGATTCCTTAACATATAAAACCAATGTGTTGTCATAGACAAATATTTAGCTTACAAAATTTTTCCACTAAAAATATATGACGGTAAAAGTCAACACAGAAAATTGTTCACATATCCACATGATATTCAAGAATATTTTTTAAGATTCATCACATTTCAAATTGCAAAAATCTGTCAAGTCAACTGTCCTATAAACCGTCAAAATATTTTATTGAATATCAATATCAAATTGTCACTTAATTTCCATATGGGATCGTCAAATGTATCAATTAAAATTTTTGTGATTTCATATGTCATGATTTTCAATTCATAACATTCTTCAATTTGTTCAACGCAACCTTGGTCACCGATATGCTATTCAGAAAATCATTAGCCCACAACGCCGCCGCCGCAGGCTACCGTCAGACTCGGATACTCCGGAGCGCCACCCGGCAGACATGACTCGCCGGTTGTTCGGAAAGATCTTCGGATATTTTTTTTAGATTATAGATGTCTAGATGACTTCATAATATTCTACGGAATCCTTACAGGAAAAGCGTTTGATAAGAAAGACTCCCTTACGGACACACAGGTGAGTAAGGGTTTCAGCTTCCATAATTATCGGGATTTTCCTATAATAAAACATGCCCGGTCGGCCAGCCGCCGGGACGGGCGAAAGCGAGACGGAGGCCACGTGAACGGCACCGCGAAAGCCATAAGAGGTCTAGAGGACTTCTTCTTCGATCTCCCCCGCGAGCTCATCGCCCAGGAGCCGCCCAAAAAACGCGGCGAATCGCGGCTTCTCGTGCTCTCGCGGGACACGGGGGAGATAGCGCTTTCCATGTTCTCCTCCCTGGACGCCTACCTGCCGCAGGGCTCGCTATTGGTCTTCAACGATGCCAAGGTGACCCCGGCCAGGCTCTACGGACACAAGCGGGGCCGTACGGGTTCCCTAGAGGTCCTCATCCTGAACCCTCCAGCCGAGTCGAACCGGGATGGAGTCTACGAGCTTTGGTGCATGGGCTCTCCCGGCAAGCGCCTGAAGATAGGGGCTGAGCTTGTCTTTGAGGGGGACGGGACGGAGCTGGACGCCCGTGTCCTGGACATCAACGCCGCAGGCCACCGCCTCTTGCGTTTCCTCTTCCGTGCCCCTCCCTCCGAGGTGCTGGACCGCCTGGGTCACCTGCCCCTCCCGCCCTACATCAAAAGGCCGGACGCCCGTGAGGACCACGTGCGCTACCAGACGGTCTACGCCAGAAGGGCCGGTGCCGTGGCCGCGCCCACTGCGGGGCTCCATTTCACCCAGGACCACCTCAGAAGGCTCCGCGAGACCGGACATGAGGAGATCTCTGTGCATCTGCGCGTGGGGGCGGGCACCTTCCTGCCGCTCTCCGAGCGCATCCTGGAAAAGGGCTCGCTTCACGAGGAGTACGTGGAGGTGGGCCTTGAGACAGCCCGCAAGGTGAACGACGCCAAGCGCCACGGGGTCCCCGTCGTGACGGTCGGCACGACGAGCCTGAGGGCGGTGGAATGGGCGGCGCTCTCCGGCGAGGTGGAGCCCAAGAACGGCATGACGGACATCTTCATCCGGCCCGGCTTCCGTTTCAGGGCCGCCGATGCTCTTCTGACGAACTTCCACCTGCCGGGATCCAGCCTAATCATGCTGACCGCCGCCTTCGCCGGCCTACAGAACATCAAGAACGCCTACGAGACGGCCGTGCGCGAAGGATTCAGGTTCTACAGCTACGGGGACGCAATGCTGATCGTCTGACGGCCCGCAGACTTGCGGAACCTCGCCCGAAGAGCTCGGGCAGGCCGCGAGCGCCGATGGAATGCCGCGAGCCGGAAGGCCGATGGGCTGCCGGACTTCCATCGGCTTGGCCGACTGATAGACATTCATAACAGGTGGAAGGACGGACTTCGCCATGGGCTGAGGGAAGTTGAAGTCACGGGTCAGCTAATAATAACCGCCCGGGACCTTGCAATCCCGGGCGGTTCATTTTCCGGCCTCGCCGAATAGCAACCATCGGGAGCATTTGTGCCCCGATGCGGCTTCCGGTCGGCCCCGGCCTTCCGGATAAAAAACCCGGATGCCCTCAGAAGACCATGGCGAGCTCGTTGCGCAGTTTCACGGTGGCGGGGTTGGTCTTGCCGAAGACCGCCTCGGCATCCTTCACCAGCGAGGTGTAGGCGGCCTTGGCTGAGGCCCGTTGGCCCATGTTGCTGTAGGCCTTGGCCAGATCGCTCCGGGTGGCCAGGGTCGTCTTGTCGCGGGGGCCAAGTCGTTCTGACTGGTAGGCCGCGATCTTTTCCAGAAGGGGGAGGGCACCTGCCCAATCCTGGCGGTCCAAATAGATCTGCGCGAGCTGGTTGCGGCTGGAGACGGTGTCCTCATGCCCTTCCCCCAGCGTGCGCTCCCTGGCATCCAGGGCTTCAAGGGCAGTGGCGAGGGCTTTGTCCTTCTCCCCGCCGTCGAAATACGCCTTGACAAGGTAAGCCTTGACCGCCAGAGGATCCGCATGCTCAGGCCCGCGGAGCCTGGTTAGGTCGCCGAGAGACTCCTCCAGAAGCCGGGAGGCCTGGGCGTTCTCGCCCAGGCCGCTCAGGACCATGGCGAGCGACACCTTGGCGTTGATGGTCTCCATGTGGTCGGGGCCCAGGCTCTCCAGGCTCTTTTTCAGAGTGTCCTCGTAGAGGGTGCGGGCCTTCTGGAGGTTGCCATCCAAAAACTCGTGGTAGGCCAGCCTCGCGCCGGAATGGATGGTATCGGGATGGTCGGGGCCGAGCGTCCGCATGCGGCTCTTCAGGACCGAGTCGTAGACGTTCCTGGCCTCTTCCTTGCTGCCCATGCGCTCATGCACTCCCGCGAGCTCGTTAAGCGCCCTGAGCGTCTCCTCGTGCTCGGGACCCAAATTTTCCTCGCGCCAGGTGAAGACAGCTTCCAGTTCCCGGCGGGCGGCGGGGTAGTCCTTGAAGCCGTCCACGAGCACGGTGGCAAGCATCATGCGGGCCTCGCAGCTCTTGACGCTCTCGCCGCCGAAGAAACGCAGCCGAGACTGGACGGCCAGGCGGTAGTTGTCCCGGGCGGCCTCGTAGTCGCCCCCCTGGACGCCGAGCCAGGCGAGGGCCAGATAAGTGTTCACGGACCACGGGTGGTCGGGGCCCAAAGTGGCGCCCTCTATGGCCTTAACCCGATCCAGGACCTCGCGGGCTTTGGGGAGGTCGCCTTTGAGCTGCTTCACGAAGCCCGCGAGCGCCATGGCCTCGGAGACGTCGGGGTGCTCGGGGCCGTATAGCTCGATCCTGGCCTTGAGGACCGAGTCGATGAGCGCGTTGGTCTCAGTGTAGTCGAAGGTCTCGGAGTTGGGCACTGAGTCCTCGTATAGCGCCGTGGCCAGCTGAAGCCGGGTCTCCAGGACCTCCGGGTCGTTTTCGCCCAGGAGCGCGACCTGGGAGGCAAGTATGTCCCGGTACTCCTGGACGTCGGAGGCCTCGTCGTGATCGGCGGCCCGCTTGGCCTGGAGCTTACCACGGGCCGCGATATATGACTCCGAGTCGCCTCGGGGGAAGTAGCCCCTGCGTTCGGAGTCGAGTGCCGTGAAGTACTGGAGAGCCTCCTCATCGCGGTCCTGGTAGAGGATGCTGTAGCCCAGCACGTCCTCCAGGAGCATCAGATCGGGGGTCGCCGGGCCGGATACCTTCAGGAGCAGCGGCTTTAGCTCACGGGCGTAGGCTTCCGCTTCCGGGAAACGTCCGGCCTTCAGGATGGCGCGTGCGTAACGGACTCGGGCCGAGAGAGTCCGCTGGCCCTCCGGCCCATATTCTTTGGTCGCGGCTTCAGTCCACTCCCTGGCCTTGACCTGAGCGGCCGGATACTGGCCCTTCTCGTACAGCGCCTCGGCCTCAGCCTTGAGGGTATCGGCCTGGGTACGTTCTGCATCCGGCACGGTCGCCGCCTCGGCGGCGGTATCGGCAGGCTGGGCGTCCTCGGCGGTCTCGGCTGAAGCTTCTGCAGGCTGGGCATCCGCGGCGGTCTCGGTTGAAGCTTCAGTGGGCGGGGAGTCCGCTGGTTGGGTGTCTGCGGCGACATCGGATGAGGCTTCTACAGACTGGGCGTCTGCGGTAGCTTCGGTGGAGGTTTCGGCAAGAGTGGCACCTTCGGCGGCTCCATCGGAGACCTCGACGTGGAGTGCGCTTGCGGCGGCATTGGCTGAGGCATCGGCGGGACCGGCGAGCGAAGCGTCACCGGCGGAAGCATCGACTAGTTGGACGTCTGAGGCAGTTTCGGTAGAGGGCTTGGAAGGACTGGCATCGGCGGGGACATCGGCAGGAACGGCGTCAGCGGAGTCTGTGGCGGAGACCTGGGAAATGGTGGGGTCCACAGCGGCACCGACGGAAGGCTCGTTACTCTGGGGAGCTTCGGAGGCAACGGCGGGATTGGCGTCCTGCGAGGCCTCGGAGGGTGAGGTCGGGTCGGTCGCCTTTCCGTCCGCATTAGATCCGGACGGTTTGGCATTGCCAGGAGTCCCGTTTACCGTGACTGTATCAGGCGGGGAGGCACCTTCGGAGCCCAGAGGGGCTACCGGGTGATCAACATCGGGGCCCGTAGCGGCTTCCAGGGCGGTTGGAGTGGCATCGGCGCTACCCTGGGCCTGCAGAGATGGCGTGAATGCCAGGGACAGGAAGGTGAGTGCGGCGGCTAAGATTGAAAGTGAAGCAAAAGGAATGGGTTTAGGTGTCATTTGCTCACTGTGAGGCTCCCTCCGGGGACGTGGGGGAGGCAGGGCCGGAGGGGCCCCGAGGGTTATTGGATGACGAAATCGTAATAAGTCGGAACGGCAACCCGAGCCAACCAACGCCCCCTGGTCATTGGCATCTGGGAGGCTAAAGAGTAGACAAACACTACCACTTATAGGATCGTAACCGCCCAGTCACCCCGATTGGGATACCCCCGCCCTATCCATCTCTCCATCATAAATCCCTCGCCGACTTATTACGGTGGCGTCATTGGATGTCCGGGATCTAAGGTAGGGACGACTGATTTGTCGCTAAAGCCGTCTCGCACCTTTTTCGGTCATTAGCATTATACCGCCAACCGAGGATATTGGACAGCAAAAGGCCCAAAAGGCAAAAGGGCCAGAGCCCACGGGTTGCGGGTAGGAGAGGATGCGGGAAACGGGAAGGCAAAAAACTTAGTACGTCATGGGTAACTGGGCGGGGAATCAAGGCAAGGGCAGGATGGCAACCACAGTCAAAAGCATGCGGTAGTAAATATTAGACAACCTACTGATATCATTGCGTTTTTGTTGACAAACTCGACTGATTCAGCTTCAAGTCACCGATTTTGGAATAGCATCATCTAAAAATAGTTGTCCGAGTCTGTGATGCCAAGTCCGGCAAAGGATTGCCTAGAACGCCGTTATAGTTAGAACAGAGGGAGATTGCGAGATTTGGGGATCTCGAAATATCGACCGGAAATATCGACCGGGGAAAGGTATTTGCGGGGAAGGAGGAAGGGTGGAAAAGGCAGGAATTAAGATCCCGGAGGGGCCTGGACGATGACAGGCCCTCCGGGAAGGTCAAACTTACCCTCAGTCGGTCATCCTGTGCTGGAATCCGGACGATAGAGGGGTGACAGAACGGACTCGGTATATCGGATATGATTCCAACCTTACAGTCAGGATGGTGTCCAGGAAAACCGGTGCTGAGGAAGCCCGGATAATGTGGGGGGGCAGAAATAAGTGGACATCGGCAGGGTTCACCTATCGGTTTTCAAGCCATATTCATACCATCCGAAATCCGTCCCGTATCGGGCGGTCGGGATCTTAAAACGAGTATGTCATTCCCATGGTGACGGTAAATGGCGCTCCGTTGGGGTAGTTGAAAGGCTTAACGTTCCCGGAGTCATTTAGAAAGGAAGTGCCGTACGGCGCGTACTTGGTGTTGAATACGTTCGCTAAAGAGAGGGTGACCCTGACGTTTTCGACAGGCTTGCAGTACATGTTCACGTCCACAAGCCAGTAGTCTCCGAAATTATAGTAAGGGGCACCCGGGTAGCCGGCAGGAGCGTTATTCGTGTATATTCGGCCCATCCAGGTGCCATAGACGCCAATGCCGTACTTCTGGCCGTTGCCCGCATCCCCGTCGTACTGCAACCCGAGCTTTAGGTATTCCTTGGGCATCGCGAGCAGCCTGTTATCCCTCGTCCCGTCGGCATTCACCGTTTCCGCCGCCTGGGCGGTAAAGGAGGCCGAAAGTGCCAACCCTTCTGCAGGCCTTAAAATCGCTGAGACTGAGCCTCCCTTTATTTCTGTCCTGCCCGGAACGTTCTGATAGACGAACTGGCTGTCCATGCCTATCTTGTTGGTCACGCGCTCATAGAAAAGGCCAATGTCGAAATCCAGCATCTCTGAGTGCGAAAGCACCCCGACCGTGGCTGAAAAGCTCCGTTCCGCCTCGAGGTCCGGGTTGCCGAAAGCAAAATTAATCGGATCGTTCAAAAACAGTTGCTCGGCGGTGGGAAGAATAAAGGAGGTGCCGATGTTGGCCCTTACCGACAGCTTGTCGTCAGCGATAACCGGCATTTTGGTGGAGACGTTCCAGATAAACGAATTGCCACCGTCCGTATGGTTGTAGCGGGCACCGAGAGCTAGCTTCCAGCCCTCCCAGAACTGGAAATAGGGCCGGAATTGGAAGAACACGGCGTGGACATCCTCGTGTATAGGGTCGATATGAAATAGGGTGTCGTCCCTTCCCCAGTAGTTTTGATAATCGTAGCCGATCAGGAGCTCGTGGCCGCTGTAAGAACGTATGCTGTTCATAAAGTTGAAGCCCCAGTCCTGGAATCCAAACAGAGCCTTATCATTCGCAGGAAAAAAAAGTGAATACGGCCAAACGTAATACTGATCCACCTTAGACCATCTTGAATGGTAATAGGTTTTGAGGTAATAACTGTAGTTGGGCGATACGTCGTGATCCCACTTCAGCATGCCCACGTCCTCGATACGATGGTTCGTCGACTGCGCGTAAAGGGGATGGGCATTGTCGAAGTTACCCTGGTATCGCATCAGGGCCACCGACAGGCTGTTATGGCTATCGAGATACAACTCCGTGTCGTACTTGAGAGAGGCGTTTAGCCTGTCGTAGCCCCTCACGCGCGGATCCTGGTTGTTGTTCAGTTCAAATGCCCTCAAGTCGAAGGGGATGTACCCCCTCATGGCGTCGTAAGAGGCTGAAGCGAGGAAACGGTGACGTCCGGCGCTTCCGCTGACCCTGGCGAAAACGTCGTAATACCCCTTTGTGCCTGCGAAGGCTCCCGCCTCCCCAGAAAATTCTTCCGTGGGCTTCTTTGTTATGACATTGACCACGCCGCTGGATGCTTCCGTCCCGTAGAATAGCCCCTCGCCGCCGATCAGCACCTCCACGCGTTCGACCATATGGATGCCTATGGTGTCCACGTCTGCCGAGCCAAAGAGGCGACTGTTGAGACGTATGCCGTCTATCAGCCAAAGGACATGGTTGTTGCCGTTGAGGTAGAAGTAATCGGTGTTCCCGCGGCCCGTGACAAGGATGGCTAGACCCGGAGCCATCTTGGCGAGCGCCTCGTTGAGATCCGTATAGCCCTGCTTGAGCATGTCCTCGCCTTGGATCACGTAGACCTGGTGCCCGTATTCCGCAAGTTCTGCAGAGAGCTTCTCTTCTATCTGGCGACCCAGGACGACAGTGGTTGGAAGCACGTCGCGCGCCTGGACTTGGGCCTTGGCAGAGGAAGTCATGACAAGCATCGATGTGGAGACGGCGATAAGCAAGACTGATGTCAAGATGAATCTTGCACAAAAATCCATTCTGGCAATGAACATCGATTCACTCCTTGTTTCATAAAACAATCACAATATGAGCCTAATTTCAAGGGCATGTCTAACTTCATTGTCTTGGCAGAGATTATGTTGAAAATCATTTCAGCTTCCCGAATCTCATCCCGTCCACAACGGACAGTCCTTGGATTTGGCTTCGGGTAAATGAGGATAATCAAGCGGTGGCAGAAAACCTCCCTACACGGATGCAATGCCTTCCGGAAAATCATGGCTCACCTGATGTCTGACAGCCAACTGTCCTATGATGTCGCTAAGAGTCATGTCAGCCAGAGTGTCATTTAGCAAAGTTGCGACTCATTTCATCGGTCGAACGATAATTCAATTCATGAATTTCATAAGCAAACATAATGTAGTACGAATGACGAAGTGAAGATGAAAAACATTCGATCACGACCGACACTATCGTTGGTAGGCCTGTAGGTGACATTTGCATCGATCGCCGGTCAACATTCAGTGTCATGTGCCAAGAACGGATATACCACGATGCACGTCATATCAGTCACAGACCAACGGATACGTCCGTCATGGTCAGGATACACATTATTGCAGCCGTTAATTCGGTCCCTGAAAAGCTCTTGTCCGGGCGATTAAACTTACGAATCATGATATTCTCGTCTGACCCTCTGAGATTGACAATTTCAGGCGAATAACAATAACTCACATTATTGGAAGCGATAATTTCCCGGCGGTTGGTATCTTGATGAGCCGGCAGGCCGTACATGGGGTCGCCTTGAATTTACCGGTGGATCCCTTAGCACGAATTCATTGCCTAACGTAGGCGTAAGATGGTTTCCCTGACATCATCCGACCGTGAATCCATGTCTGCCAGACTTCGCGCAGAGTCCAACTCGGTCATGCCTGGCAAGGACCAAAGCAATGCCCAGCTTCATTAGAACGTGCCAGGGTACGGCCAAGGCGTACACAAGATGTACTGATAAGACAAATAGCAGTTTGATAGAGACTAAATCAACCTCAATGCTGGAAGTCAGGAACATTCAAAGTAGCTTGAGACTGGCGATATTCTTTTGCGCCACTTTTGCTTCTGCACCCAGTTCAAGACTCTTCAACGATCATTTTTGTTTCATACGATATCTGATATGCACAACTTATGACTGACAGATCGGCACAGAAACAGCAAAAACGAGACATTTCCAGACCGCTTAGGGAAAATAGCAGAACTCAGCCAGACAGGAAGCCGCAAATCCATAGATGGTTAGTCGAAATGATCCCGGCGCTTCTTTCAGAGTTTTCGTGGGCGTTATTGTATCAGGCAGAGAAAACGTTGCGTAACAGACATTTGCGGAGCGTGAGGACAGGATTAACTTTTGACGCTGGCGGCAACGGGGAGTGGGGAGTGGGTGAGAGGCAACGGGCACATCGGCATTAGCCGCCGGAACACGACCATGACATGCCGAGGCTTAAATGCTCTGCCAGTTTTCTCCGTTCCAGGTCCTTTAGACTGAACAACCCCAATTGGAGCCCAGGCAAATTCTGGCCGCTACGGAGATGAAACTCTCAGGTGAAACTAAATGAACGGTCCAATCTGGCAGATATTCCGAATTTAAAGAATCAAAGGATTAACAATCCTAATCTACAAACCAGATTTTGTCAAATGATATTTCTAGCTATATTATTTTCTCAATCAACGTCTAGATATGGGGGAGATTATACAGCCAAGGGATGCTTTGCCGGATCATAGACGGAGGAGGCTAGGCAGATAAGGGGCGGGAGGAGCCTTAGCAGGATTAGGGGCAAGGGGAGGCTAGGTGGATTACGGCCGGGGAGGCTTAGTAGGGTGAGGTGGTTGGCTTGGCAGGAGCACTGGGTTAGAGTTGTCCTGGGCGCGATGGCTTATCATGAAACGTGATTCTTGGTTTGTGAAATACAGGGCGTACAACATGCAGTGCATGAAGTGTCTGCCTGGCATTGCGAAAATTGCTGATTTTCCGTTTTGATTGGGAAAATATGATGGCTGGGTTTGAAAAGACTTCCTTGGCTGTCTCGGGCATTGACCGGATGGTTTTCCTGGGTTGAGCGCGGCATATGTTGGAAATTTTGCCGGGCGCCGGGCAAACCTCAGGCATCGGAGCGCGATTGGGTGCGCCTTCGTCTGTTGGGCCGACGGATTCTGATGGTGCCGTGCCGGGGCGTCTAAGCGGCCGGTCGCGCCTCCTTCGCCGGAGGCATCATCGCCCGGGGAGGGAAATGCTCGAGCCTCTTCAGGGCCTCGACCCACCTCGGGAGCCTTTTCTTGAAAGCCAGCGACTCGTAGTCGACCGCGCGGTCCCTGTACACGTCGTCCCGCGAGATCAGGACGTATACGGTCCTGAGGAGCCTGTGCGCGACGGCGACCACGGCGCGCTTGTATCCGCGGCGCGCCTTGATGCCTTTGAAGACGGACGCGAAGTGGTCGGCGGTCTTCGCGGCCGCGTGCGCGCACTCGCAGAGCGTGCGCCGGAGGCACTTGTTGCCGGGGGCCGTCCTGCCGGACCTGCTCTTGCCGCCGGACTCGTTGTTGCCCGGGCATACGTTGCCCCACTTGCACAGTCGTTCGGAGGACCCGAAGACGGCCATGTCGGGGCCGATCTCGGCCAGGACGGACGCGGCGGCGAGCCTGCTCACCCCGGGTATCGTCTCGAGGCGGTCCAGGTGCCCGGAGTGATCCTCGAGGGCGTCCATGAGATCGTCATCCAGCTCGGACTTCTGCCCCTCGTGCCAGTCCACGCGGCCGAGGAGCCGCCGGAGCTGGTCCCGTGCGCCGTCGTCCAGTTCGGTCGCCAGGGCCCTGGCGGATCTCCGTCGGGTGTCGCCTTGAGCCGCGTGGTGACGCGCCTGACGGCCTCGGCGGGGGGCTCGCCGTCGGCTATGGCGTCCAGCACGGCTCTGGCGGACTTGCCGAAGACGTCGGACACTACAACGACGAGCCTCACGCCGTGCTCAACGAGCCATTTGGTGACCCTGTTCTTGGAGCTGGCGAGGTCCTGCGTCATCTTCTGTATGAGGCGCGATATCCCGTGCATGTTCTCGATCTCGGGGCAGGGCACGAAGCTCGCCCTCAGGAGACCGAAGCAGCTGAGCTTGGCGAGCCACAGGCTGTCGGACATGTCGATCTTGAGGCCGGGGAGGTTCTTGGCGTGCCTGGGGTTGACCACGACGACCTTCAGGCTGGCCTTGACGAGCGCGGCGTGTAGGGTCTTCCAGTAGACGCCGGTGTTCTCCATGATCACTGCCTTGGTCCCTTTCGAGATCGCCCAGTCCGCGAGCGCCCGGAGCCCGTGCGGCAGGGTGCTGAATTCCTTGTGCTCGTGGATGTAGTCGTCGGAGGAGTCCGGCTCGAAATAGCAGGCGACGTTGACCTGGCTGTGGACGTCGACGCCGACTACCGAGTCGAAGCTGGCCTCGAAGGTGGTTTTTTCTTTTGTTCCTCCATCCGTATGCCTCCTTCGTTGGGGTATTCGCGTGTGATCGGAAGGGCCTCGCTTGTATTCCTGACTCCTGTCGATATGCGATGGAATCATGGGCCGACGAGCTCAAATTGTGCCGCATGACAGGAAGCCGGACAGTTTATCATACGCTTTCTGGGAAGCAG
>JAISFS010000243.1 GCA_031263485.1 Deltaproteobacteria bacterium
CTGATAGCACTTGGAAAAGCGTTTTCATCGATTACATTTGGCGCACTTGACTTCTCTGAACTTTATCTTGACGCCAGTTCTTCCAACAAGCGATACGGCAACTGCCCAGACTTTCTTCATGCCGTCCATGTACTCTAAAGTGTAAGCATTGCGAAAGATCTTCTCGAACGCATCGTCTATGCCATTGTCAAGAAGCGTCAGGATATTCTCTCTGCCGTCCCAATTCTGCTTTCTTTCTTGCACCTGGCGACTCTTCTCAATAACTCTGGCTCGCCCGTCACCTGCCTCGGCTTCGGTTTGAGGAATACCCATTGGATTATCGATGGTTCCATTGACATAGCTGTCACATGATTTGGAAAATTCGACTTCTATTACAAGAACTTGGTTGCGCATTTCAAGAACAAAATCTGGTCGCCATCCTCCAGAATATTTATCAGCCGTAAGAAAACCACGAGCGAATATCAAGACAACATTCATGAGTGCCTTATAGAACGATTCGATTTCGGCGTGAAAATCATAAGGAATCCCTGCAAATATTGAAGAAAGCGAATTAGCGGCATCATCTGCGTCGATACCACATAATTCACTGCAAAAATTTTTCGCGAGATTCATGATGCGCGCCTGATTGGAAAGAGTAATGTTCGGATATAGATTTCTTATGAGATAATCCTGCGCATAAGACATCCTGACTTCCAAGTTGGGAATATTCAAGTGATACGTCTTATCAACGACACCCTCTTCAACTCCTCCCTCCGCAAAACCTACAGTCAGATAACCGGTGGCCAACAGGGTGCTCTCCGGAGAAATTTTCATGGTATCTGCATGCGAGATGGCGACCGTGGCCGAAGTGTTGGTGGAAAGGCTAGTGAAAAAATGATCGTCATGTATCTGCAACTCTTGCAAAAAATTGGTGGCTCCAGTATTATACCAATATCTCCCAAATGCAAATTTTTGAAAATAACTCAAAACAGATACGGGGTTCAACACCCTGGCTTTTCCGTCCCAGCTATACCCGTCGTACCAATCCAATATCAAACCCAATATGTCTTCGGTTGACTTAGGTGGGCCGAGCGACTCGTCTGTATTTAAAAGAATCAGTGCTTTGGAAATATCATTTTGAAATATGTCCATGATTTCTTTCTGAGTGAATCCGCAGATTGCTGAATAGTCAGGGTCAAACGTAATGTCTCCGAAAAGATTCATGCTTGAAAACGATGCAAATTCTTCGAATCTTGTGATCCCCGTGATAAATACGAACCGCGTCATTTCGGCGGATGCTTTCAGAGAGTCGTAAAACCCAGACATTATCTCCTTGATTCCATTCATCACTTTCGGCTTATTGAAATTCCTTACCAGCGGATTATCGTATTCATCTATGAGAACTGAAACTTCAGGAATATCAGCCGTTATGTTTTTTCCGTCTCTAACGAGCGGTATTGTCTTGTGATTATTGTACAGTGTTTCGATCAACTCCCCAAGAAGGGGACCGCTTCCGACATCAGTCAAGATGATGCCGAATGAATTTGCGATTCTTCTTATTTTATTGGACAAATTCATTTCAAAATCATTTGCACTCCTTTTGCCGAATATACTCATATCCAAACGAATGACATGGGAGCTTTCCCAATCGTACCCAGAATCAGGCTGTCCGATTTTAAGCGTCTTGAACTTTGCCTTATCACCTTTAAGGATTTGTTCGATTGTTGAAACCAGCAGGGTTTTCCCGAACCTTCTAGGTCTATTCAAAAATACGGTGCGGTATTTGCTGGCTAATAATTTTTGGATTATACCGGTCTTATCAACATAAACATCGCCAGGCCGAATTAATCCCAAAAAGTACATTGAGGCGGACCCCTCAAGCGATTCTACATTGCCTGTGCCTGCCTTATCCACTATTCTCAGCCTCGTCCAAGATAATCATCACAAGAAGTATCGGGCAAAATTCTGATGGCGACTCCGTTCCATTCCCTTAAAATTAAAATTTAAAAAAACTATTCTTTAAACCCGTAAAGGTGATATGTGGAAATACCAAGTTGTTTAAACCTACCCTGAGACAACACATTTCTTCAAACTGCACTATGCCCATAATGCATCCTCTGAGGCTATAGAGCCAACAATTCGCAAAAACCTTTCTTGATAGTCCAATTTGACCGGCATCTGTGCCATTGACCCTCTCAACCGCAGTCCCTGAAAAGCTTTTCCAGAGACATCTTGACGGCTTCGGTTCATACAAACAGCCGTGACTATCAATGAATCTAATATCAAATCAAAAATTTATCCCAAAATAACGGATTTCTTTCAATCAGTCAACACCAATCATCTCTTCGGGTAAGTATTGCTCCGATGGGCAAATATGAAATTTTTTGCAATGGCAGGATTTTCACTACACTCAAGGTATTTCGGTTATTTATCCTTACGTGTTGGGGCTACGACAATCCAGAACAATCGTTTGATTTGAGCTATAATTTGAGCGTACATCATATTGATTCCTGGGAAAATTCAGGATTCTGAAGGTGTCATCTTTTTCTCATTGATTTCCGCCGGAGTAATATCCGGGATAATTCACATCATTCATGCCGACGCCTTATCGGCATCTTCGACATTTCTGGCAACAACCGTTTTTTCATTTAATGGTCTGAAATTTTTTCATTTAATGGTCTGGAAGACGTGGATCCTACAGTTTCCTCATCAAGGTCAACATTTTACCATAAAACGTTTCGTGGGCATCACGGCTTAGGGTCCCCTTCATATTGTGATGGCATCAAAGATTTCTTGCGCCGGGTGTCGACAGATCTACATGAACGCGAAAAGCAGAAGAACATAGCTCCTTCAAAACCTGAATTGATAATGCCAGCAACTTGCCCAACGCCGTCCCCTTAAGCTGTTGACATTATTCCCTTGGCTCTATTCGCTACGACCGTGGCAGTGCTTGTACTTCTTGCCTGATCCGCAGGGGCAGGGCTCGTTGCGGCCCACCTTCTTGACCTTGGCCGCCCCCGCGACGAAAGAGCCGCCGCCGCCGCCATCGCCGCCACTGAAGGACATGCGCTGCTCGCGCCGCCTGAACACGGGCCGCTCCTCCTCCACCTGGAACCGCCGGGAGAAGATCACCTCCAGGGTGTCGATGCGGATGCGGTCCAGCAGTTCCCCGAACATGTCGAAGCCCTCGCGCTGGTACTCGCGCAAAGGGTCCTTCTGGGCGTAGCCGCGCAGGCTCACGCCGGACTTGAGGTGATCCATGGAGAGGAGATGGTCCATCCACTGCACGTCCACCGAACGGAGCATGTAGTAGCGGAGGACCACCTGCCTGAAACCGTCGGGCAGGCCCTCCAGGTGCGCCCTGATGGCCTTCTCGCCGTTCTCGTAGAAGTAGTCGTAGCGGGATTCCCCCTCGAGGCCCATGAGCTCGTCTCGGTCCGGCACGAAGCCGAAGAGCCTGCGGCACTCCAGATCCAGCGTCTCCCAGACGGGTCCGTCCTCGCCGGCGGCGTCCAGATGGCGCATCACGAAGGCCTGGCTCTCCTCGTCTATGAGGTTCAGGAGCTCCTCCATGTGGTCCTCGCCGAAGAGGATACGCCGGCGCTTCTGGTAGATGATGATGCGCTGGCGGTTCATGACGTCGTCGTATTCGAGGAGCTGCTTTCTGATGTCGAAGTTGCGGCTCTCCACGTGCTTCTGTGCGTTCTCGATGCTCCTGGAGACCAGGGGGGCGGAGATGGGGACGCCCTCGGTCATGCCCAGCGTCTTCATGATCCCGGTGAGCCTGCCGCCGCCGAAGATGCGCATCAGGTCGTCCTCCAGCGAGAGGTAGAAGGTCGACTCCCCCGGATCCCCCTGCCGGCCGCTGCGCCCGCGGAGCTGGTTGTCGATGCGCCTCGACTCGTGGCGTTCGGTGCCCAATATGAACAGCCCGCCGTTCTCGGCCACCCCGGGGCCCAGGACGATGTCCGTGCCGCGGCCCGCCATGTTGGTGGAGATGGTGACCTGCCCGGGCTGTCCGGCCCTGGCAACTATCTGCGCCTCGCGCTCGTGGTGCTTGGCGTTCAGCACCTGGTGCGGCACGCCTTCCCGCGTGAGCATCTGCGAGACCTTCTCGGAGTTGTCGATGGAGATGGTACCGACCAGTACCGGCTGGCCCTTGGCATGGAGCTCGGCTATGTGCTCGACCACGGCCTGGTACTTCTCCCGCTGGGTGCGGTAGATCACGTCCGGATGGTCTTTCCTCACCATGCGGCGGTGGGTGGGCATCACCACCACGTCCAGGTTGTAGATCTTGGCGAACTCGGCCGCCTCGGTGTCGGCCGTGCCGGTCATGCCCGCGAGCTTGTCGTACATGCGGAAGTAGTTCTGGTAGGTGATGGAGGCGAGCGTCTGGTTCTCGTTTTCGATCTTCACCCCCTCCTTGGCCTCGAGCGCCTGATGGAGCCCGTCCGAGAAGCGCCTCCCCTCCATGGGCCTGCCCGTGAACTCGTCCACTATGACCACCTTGCCGTCCTCGACCATGTACTGGGAGTCCCGGTGGAAGAGTGTATGCGCCTTCAGGGCCTGGTTCACGTGGTGGAGGATGTCGATGTTCTCCTGATCGTAGAGGTTCCCTACCTTCAGGAGCTTCTCCACCTTTGCGACCCCCTGCTCGGTCAGGACGGAAGTCCGTGTCTTCTCGTCCACGGAGTAGTCCCTCTCCTTGGCGAGCTTGGGTATGACGGCGTTCACCTCCGTGTAAAGGGACGTCGACTCGTCGGCCCTGCCGCTGATGATGAGCGGCGTCCGAGCCTCGTCGATGAGGATAGAGTCCACCTCGTCCACGATGGCGTAATAGAAGCCCCGCTGCACGAACTCGTCCGCCGTGAACTTCATGTTGTCGCGCAGGTAGTCGAACCCCATCTCGTGATTGGTGCCGTAGGTGATGTCAGCGGAATACGCGCTGCGGCGTTCGGCATTTTCGAGCGCATGCACGATGACCCCCACCGTGCAGCCTAGAAACCGGTAGATCTGCCCCATCCACTCTGAGTCGCGGGCCGCCAGGTAGTCGTTCACGGTCACGACGTGAACGCCCTTGCCGGAAAGAGCGTTCAGGTACACGGGAAGGGTCGCGGCCAGGGTCTTGCCCTCGCCTGTCTTCATCTCGGCAATCTTTCCGTCGTGCAGGACCAGCCCCCCCATCACCTGGACATCGAAATGCCGCTGGCCCAGGACCCGAGAGGCCGCCTCGCGGCAGAGCGAGAAGGCCTCGAAGAGAAGGGAGTCCAGCGACTCGCCCCTGGAGACCCTTTCTCGCAACTCGGCGGTCCTGGTCCTGAACGCCGCGTCGGAGAGCTTCCTCACCTCGGGCTCCAGGGCGTTTACCCTGTCGACCCTTTCGGACAGGCGGGCTATCTCCCTGTCGTTGGCGCTTCCGAAGAAGGCCTTTAATATGTTGGGCATGTGGCACTCGCTCGCATGTCCCCGCTCGGGGCAAAAAAAGATCCGGGAGGCTCGCTCCCGGAAGGCGGGGGCCGCGGGACCGCCCGCGGGCTTGGCTGGATTTCCTGGCGAAAGACCGGTTCAGGCCACCCGGCCGGGGGCCATCGGGCCACGGTGGGGCCATCCGCCCCGGAGGGGCAATCGGGGATGCTGCCCGAAGAGACCCCAGGGCCTGAAAGCACCTGCGGCCTCGTGGCCGCCGGGCGGGAAAGTCTCCCCCGGCATTATAAGCCTATAGGGCACCAAAGTCTCAAAAAAAGGCCCCATAGGGGCCAGAAGCGGCATAGCGCCGCAAGACATGCCTCCGGGCAACGAAAAGAGGCGACCGAGACAGCCGTGCAGAGTCGCTCCGGGTCCTTTCCGGACCATGAGGGCCTGGATTCCGCGCCTGGTTCAGAGGGACCTGCGGACCGAGGCCACGGAGGGCCTGCTGCACGGGGCTGGCTGAGGCTTCGGAGGGACTGAGGTTCCGGGCTCAGGCGGTTCCGCAGGGCCTACGGTTAAGGTCGCAAGGCGTACCGCGACGCCAGAAGGTCCGCGAAGCGGTGCGGATTAAGGTCCCGTGACGTCTGCGGTGCCGGGAGTGCCAGGTTGCCCCGGAGGGAACGCGGCCCGGCGCCTGCCTTAGCCTCTGGAGCGCACCTTCCTGCCGCGCACGGACTTCCCCGTCTTGGCCTTGGGCTTGGGTTTGGGCCGGGCGGAGGCGACCTTCTGGGGGGAGGCGCCTCCCCTGCCGCTGGGCGCCGCCGCAACCGCCGTCTCATCGGCGGGGTCAGGCTGTCCGCCGCCCTTGGCGGCCTCACGGGACGCCATCTTCTCGTCAAGGTAGGCTGTCTGGTACTCGAGCCTTGCCGAGATGAAACCCAGCGGATCCACGGCGGCCTCGCCCAGGCGGGTCTCGTAATGGAGATGCGGGCCGGTGGAACGGCCAGAGGAACCCACGCGGGCGATGAGGTCGCCCCTGGTCACCTTAGTGCCGGGCTCGACCATGCTCTCCGAAAGGTGAGCGTAACGGGTGGTGAGACCGTAGCCGTGATCCAAGGTTATCATGAGCCCGTAGCCGCTCTTGGACCAGTCGGAGGAGAGCACCGTGCCGTCGGCGGGGGCGTAGACCGGGGTGCCGGTGGGTGCCGCGAGGTCCAGCCCCGCGTGGAAGTCGAGCGATCTCCCGAAGGGGTTGGAGCGGTAGCCGTACAGGGAGGAGACCTTGCCTGCCGGCACGGGGTTGGCGTAGGGGGTGACCGCCAGGAGGGTCCGGCTGCCCATGAGCGCTTGGGAGAGCTCGCTGACGGCGAACCCGGTGGCCTCGGCCCCCTCCTCCAGGCGGTCCAGATCCCTGTGGAGCCCGCGGATGACCTCCGCCGGGCTCGCCGGCTCCGGCCCCCCCGGTCTGACGGAGCGGTCAACGCCGCCCTGATCCGCCTGTCCCCCCCAGGTCCAGGCTACAGTGTTCACCAGTTCGGGCCAGACCGCGGCGAGCTCCGCGCCCTCGGGTAGGCCCAACTGTAGGTTGAAGTCGCGGGTAAGAAGCACGAGGTCCCTGTCCCGACCGGAGATCTCGCCCACCTGGCCCTCCAGGGCGTTCAGTCGCTCGGTCAGGGCGGCAACGTGCAGGTCCTTGGCGGCGCTCTCGGCCTGGAGGATCTCCAGCTCGAAGCTTCGGTCCTCGAAGCCGGAAATGGCCTTGTTGGCGCGAAACGAGAAAAGCGAAAGGGCCGAAGCCACGGCCACGGAGCACACCACCGCCACCGCAGGCACCCAGGCCGGGAGCGTGAAGCCCCGGATCTTGAGGGGGCCCTGCCCCTCGGTCATGACGCAGATTCTGTAACGTGAGGCCATAGATCACTTAAAAGGGCGCCGCGTCGGGCTACCGGGGCAGCCAGACCGATCGCGTCGGGAATGCTGGGTAGAGAGAAAGGGGGAATGGAGTGAGGCAAGCCGATCCAAGACATAGGTCCTGGAGATTATAATGCCGTGATTCGCAATTTTCAACCGAGGCGAGCCGTTGTCGCAACCATCTTAAAACAGGACGTTTTCTACGCATATGACCCTCTGCCGTTGCCCGGCGGGCCCCAGCGGCTTCCCCTCGCTACCGAAGACCCGAATCCGAGCTTTTGGCGGGGTCGAGGGACTGTCATCGGAAAGGCATAATTTTCACTTTTAAAGTGGCTTTTATGATTATGCCTTCAGGCGGCATATCTAGATGCCTGTTACGTAACACAAGACCAAATCTGGGTCATGGCATCATTTTTTTATAAATACATAATGCAGCAATTGCTTAAATATTTAATATTATAATTAATTATTATATTTATATATTAGTATCACTGCACAATGCTTGGTCATTCCAATGTTAAGCATATTTTTGTTAAGTTTAAATAGTATAATGTAATTTATGATAAATACTTATTATGGCGGCTGACTTAAAATAGCCAAAGACTGCGACAGGCGCCACAGTACCCTGTTCCCCGCATCCCCTGACCAGCTCATGCCGGAGGGGCACCTGGCCAGATTCGTGGTCGCAACGATTGACAGGCTTGACCTGGACCCGCTCCTGGACACGTACAGCGACAGGTGCCCTTCGGCCTATCGCCCCGGGATGATGCTGGCGCTCCTCATCTGCCGCTACCTCAAGGGCGTTCAGCTCCAGGGAGATGGAGGAGGCCGCGTAGTACAACGTGTCCTTCATGTACATCACCAACAACATGCAGCCGGACCACACCACCATCTCCAACGTTCAGGCTTCGCGCGTTGCTTTTCTTCCTCGACTGTTTCTACGGCTTCCTTTTCATGGCCGTCGACGACGGCATGCTCGAGAACTGCGAGGAGCTCTTCATCGACGGGACCAAGCTGAAGGCCAACGCCTGGCGGCACCGCGTCTATCCCTTCAAGAAGGCCGGCGAGAAGGTGGAAAAGTGGACCTCCGAGATCGGCGGGATAATGGAGAGGATGGGGGACGACGGGGTGCTCAACGCCCTGATCCAGAAGGAGATCGATATCAGGCTCAACAAGATCGCCTTCGTCTCGGATGCCTGCGAGAAGATAGAGGGCCTGTTCAACTCCGCCCGCGAGGAGCATGCGGCGGAATACGAGAGGATCATGGAGGAACGCTCCAGGGTCGTCGAGGCCGGCGGCAAGCCGAGGGGGAAGGCTCCGTCCCCCCTCCGGACAAGCCCAAGCCCACCGCCCAGCTGACCATGACGGACGGCGACTCGCGCATCATACCATCCAGCAACAAGGGATGGGTTCAGGGATACAACGCCCTGGCGATCGTCGAGAGACACGGCAGGCTGATCCTGGGAGGATTCGTCAACCAGAACCCCAACGACGTCAGGGAGACGGGTAGGCTGATCGAATCGTTCGGCCACCTTCCCGAAGAGATGGGCCCGGTCAGGAGTGCCGTGCTCGACGCGGGGTACTGCAGCGCGGAGAACGTGGCGCGGTTCGAGGCGGCCGGCATCGATCCGTTCATTGCCGTCGCCAGGCTACGGCACGACGGGCAGCCGGGTATCCTGCTCCCCGGTCCCCGGATCCGAGCCCTCCGCCCCGGGCCCCGACGCCTAGCTCCTGGAGAGGATGAGGCACAAGCTGAAGACGGCGTCCGGGAAGGCGCTCTACGGCCTCAGGAAGTGCGTGGTCGAGCCCGTGTTCGGCATCATCAAGGTGAGCATCGGCTTCAGGGGGTTCTCCTTCAGGGGTCTTAAGAAGGTCGAGTAGGAGTGGTACATGGTGATGTGCTGTTACAACCTGAAGAGGATGTTCACCATGGCCGGGAGAAGCAAATAGCGCATCTGGCTGATTTTGACCCGCCGATTCGCAAAATGATGCGGATGTTGTGTCTTGAACATAGCAAAATCTGAATTTTATGATCTGGAGAAGTCAATCGAATTGGCAACTTTGACTTGTCCGCCAATGCCGGTTTGAATTTTAGACCATTGTTGCCTGCATTCACATTTTTCAGAGCTTTCTCAAATTTGATTTAAGCAACAGGCTCCTAGTGGTCTTGCCCCGGATGCGCCTTAATGCTATCTTAGATTATGTGGAGTTTTAGGCTAAATGCCAGACCAGAGTAGTATCAGCCTTGACGGACCTTACGATATTCCGAAGGAAACCTTGACGCTGGGAATAATGGTGTTGTTTCAAAAGGTCCTTAATGGCTCTGCGTCTGATGCCGAGTTGGCGCAGGTACGCGATACTTGGGACAAGGCTCTTAAGATGACGGTGCCAAAGGGCCGGGCCGCCGGTGGCGAGCTGGCTCCTGAACTAACGGCGTCTGGAGGGCTGGCCATCGCAGGCGAGCGGGCTCTTGGAGGAACCGCTTCTAAGGAGAAATCGAATAGGCTGGAGACTTTAGCCGTTCAGCTCAAAATGCTCATGTTGTTCATGGGCTTAGTCGTTGCCATTTTCATAGGGGTTTTCTCAATTTGTTACTACAGTATTTCCAACGCTCAAACCAGGTTGGAAACTAAAATCGACACATTGTCTGACAAAGTCGAGAATTTACGGATGGACGTAATAAGGTTGCAGGAAACCGTTTACGGCCCGCTTGCCTCTAGAGTGGACCGACAACTGCCCCTGCCTTCTGGTTCCCCCTTAAACGGCGGGGAGCCTCCAGCCCACGGTGCCCCTCCTGTCGCCGGACAGGCGGAGCCCCGTTCCAAGTGACCGCCTATCCGCCGGGCACGGCATGTTCCTCCGGGACGGAGATGTCACTATTCCAGCGGTCGCTTTGCCGGAGCCTTCTTACAGAGTCCGGAGCCTTCTTACAGAGTGATGTGCCGCCGGCGCCGAATACCCCTTACGCGATTGATAAGCTGGTTGAGGCGTTTTGGTGTGCGCGGGCAGCGACATCAGCGCGATGGCGGCCTTGCGGGTGTCTTTGCGGACCAGATCGCCTCGCTTGAAATACGCGGGAGCCAGAGGTCGATGGCACCTGCTGGAGCACCGGGCGGAGGACCGCTCCCGAATGGCGACCGATGAAATCGCCCCAGGAGAGCTGGACCGAATTCTCCCTCGCCCTCATTTAGGGGACCCTGATTTTCTCCCGCAGGGGTGTCCGGGTTCGCCACGCCGCTATCACGACCTCGCCGTAAGAGAAGCGCCCGAACCCCAGCAGGGCTGTGTCTTGCCGAAAACAACGGCGGTCCTCAAAGGCATTGCGGACAAGCGCGAAAAGGCCCGTCGGGGACAACGGATCCCACCTCAGCAATGGCTTTTGCGCCGCCGTTCGAAAGTCCGGTGCCCGCCCGCAAGGATTCGGGAGCTCGCCCGTTCAGTTTCTGCGGCTTTCTGAAACCCGGTTTCCGGAGCCTGAAGAATCTCACCCTCTTTCAAGAGCTAGCAGCCTGTTGCATAAAGAGTTTTGATTAATGGCTCGATGATGGATGTGGCAGGCAAGAAGTAGCCCACCCACAATTAATCGTTCAGCGGTAATGCCATCGCGAATTACGCAACGGGCTCCTAGTGCTGATGCCGGGCCCTAGTGCCGATGCCGGGCCAAGGGGTGCCCTGGCGACGGGACGGAGCCGACGACCGGGCTCCAGTTCCGAAGACGCGAGCGGTCGCATGAGAGACCGGCTCTGAGCCATGACCGCCGCGCGGCCCATTATCCGCCGAGGTCCCTGAATGACGCAGGGGTCGCTTAACGGATAGACACCCTTAACGCCATTGTCTTCTGAACTCACAGAATGTGGCATGACGCGACTGCCTTATCAAAATCAATCAGCAACGCGGATCAAATGGCGCACTGGCGGTAAAGGACCGGCTCCGCGGCAACGGCTATGGTTGATCCTTCAAAAACCAGATTCTTGTGGCGATCGCCATCGGACAGCAAGAAATGGACAACATGGCCCATAGTTCGGGATTCAGGGGCTGGAGACGGTCGTTACGATCGATGCGCCGGGATAATCGAGAGCCGGTACAATCGTATGCCGTCATTGCCGAGCTTCCGGGAAGGATGATCTCGCGCCACTGATTTCATGACTCTGAAAAAACGGCAGAGACGGATCGCTCGTTATCGTTCGATGGGCAGACACCCGGATGCTGGCGCCATGATGCCGTAACGCAATCCAATCACACTTTCATGTGAAATTTCCGACAACATTCGCGTCAAGACCGACGAGCAATATTTCATCGGTTTCTGGAGCCAAAGCGCCGACATTGCCATCCACGTTTTTCCGCTACCGGAAAAATCGATCATTAATGATTTGTTAAAGTCTGATTTTGAATTTTGCGTTCGAATATGATCCGAAGTCAGGCGAGTTTTCTTCCGAAACGATCTCTCCATACGATTTCTCTATAATTGAATTCCCTTAACAATCATACATTTCTGGCTCCAAATATGATTCCTGTGCCGTAAATTCATTGCCCTTTAGGGGTTCTCCGGCAACGACGTCGCCAAGCGTAGGTTACCTGGCCGCTGGGCGGGCGTCCCATCAAGCTGTTAACTTCGGCGGCCCCAACATCGTTATTTGATTGTTGAGTCACTTCCGCAAGGAAAAAAAAATCAAAGCAAACCTACAGCCCTCCTATGCCGTCGCTCCGGAACCGTCCTGACCCGGGGCCGTCATCGGAAACGCAACGGGCCTGGCGGGCCACTTTCGGGAACCGCCAGGCCCGCGTCCGGCGCGGCCTGTACCGAGCCGTCGTCATTTTCGTACGCATCCCCCTCGGCTCCGCCCGGAACCGGCAGACGCGGTCTACTCTGACGCCTCCATGGCAGGCGCGCCTGATCCGTCGTCCAGGATCTTGCAGGCGTCACCGAAGCTCAGAGCCCAGGACTTCAGCTCGAGCTCGCTCCTGGTCGTGATGGTAAAAACGAGGCTCCCGTCCTCGAGATCGTCCTTCCTCTCCTCCAAGCCCCAGGAGCGCTCCCTCACGTAGTCGGCGGCGGTGCCGGCGCTGAACCACAAACGGAATGTCTTGGGCTCGTGCATGGGTAAGCCGAAGGTGCCGGGGGATGCGTCGGGGATCTCGAAGGAATACTTGCGGTCGGTGACGGAGAGGAGGGCGATGCGGTGGACGGCGAGGTGGGTCCACTGCTTGAACTCGTCGTCCTCCTCCACCCCGGCGCCGAGAACGTAGAGGGCGTTGCTCATGCTCACGATCCGCCCGGGCGCGAAGAAGTGCTGGGTGTATTCCCCGCGGGGCTTACCCCCCGGGCGGTACTTCACGAAGCAGACGCTCTTCTCCGATCTTGCCCGGATGAGGTCCATTATGACGCCGGTGTGGCCCGAGTAGTCGATGTGCCCCTTCGTGAAGTACAGGAACTCCCTGTCGATCTTGGAAGTCTCCGGGTTGACGGCGTTGGGCTCCGCCATGAGCAAGCTGACAAGGGCGCTGTCCACCTTCCGGATCATCTCGTCCGGAAGCATACCCGTCGCCAGATCCCGACAGATGGCGAGGTACCTCAAATCGTCGTTGCCGATTCCCTTGCCGAACAGCCAGTACTTTTTCGAGTCCATCCTGTACCAGTTCTGCCTGTCGCGTTTCCTGTCGTCCTCGACCTTGAGCGAGATGCCCAGCGTCTCCTCGATCACGGCAACGAGTCGCAGGACCGTCTGAGAGGAGCAGGAAAGGTATGAAGCCAGGGCGGTGAGGGATTGCTCCTGCCCGTCCAGGAGTAGCTTGTTGAAAAGCTTGAGAAGCTTAGTGCCGGGGGAGCTGGGATGTTTTTTCCGTGGCATTGTCTCGCTGTCCCGTTGGACTTCCGCCCCCTCGGGGGCACTGTGGACCATCTCCTACGGTCTGCCAGGCGGTCCGGGGCTCCCCTCGCGGGTTCCCGCGGGTCGATCATCGGGGGTGCCGGGCCCAACGGCACCTTCCCGACTGAACCGCTTTCGGAGACACGACGACCGTAAGAGTCAAAATGATCGCGTGATTGTAACATACAGGTCTTAGTCGTTCTATATCAAATCCCGCGCGGCGCCGCAAGTCCGGCCTGCGGGATCGCGTCCGGACTCCATCTTTCCAGAAACCGGATGTTCCGTTTTTTGGAAGCTGAACCGGTCCCCGACCCCTGATTGTTCAGGGGGCTTCCATGCGGATCGCCTTGCGGGGTCGTCCTGCGTTCCGGGGCACGGTATGCCTTTGGGCTACCGCATCTAACCTTCTTCCCAGTTTCCGGAGGATGCCGCCGGGAAGATGTCCTTTCGCGGACGTCATCAAGCCCGCATCCTGGCATGGTTCTCGGAGATGCCTCAGGGCAAGATGTCCCTCCGCGAACATATCTTCGGATTATCACTCGCTTGGACACCCGTCCGGGCCGGGTCCCGAAATGACTCTTCGCGGATATCCTCCGGAATCCATCTCCGGCATCATTGCGCCGGACACCACGGATGATTTCCGGATGCGGCTTTCCGAGATCTGGCATCCCATGAAGCCCGCAATATCTCTCCAGATGGCAGGATGACTATCCGCGGATGCCGCCGAATCATCATCCCGCACATCCTGCATCCGGCGCCATGTAGCGGAATGACGTTATGCGGACATCATGATCATGTTGTTCAAGTTAGCGGGATGCCATCAACGGTTGACGTGTCACGATAATCCTTGAGGCATCATCCTTTCAGTCATCTCTCTTCTGATTCCAGATTCTCAACATATTCCAAAATTTATAATTTTTCCTCACCTTCCATATTCCAGAGCCTGAGATATTTTCCCTGATAACCTTTCATATCCAAGAATATTTACATTCTGGAAAACCAATTTTTTATGCCAGGTTCTGGAAAACATTCAGTGTTCTTGCGGATTCCATCGTCAGGAAACTCCCGACTTCCTGAGACATCCGTTCGCAAGAGGCCCATCCCCTGGAAGTCTGTCCACCGAAACCATCCAGTCTCATGGAATAACCGTTTCCCGTAAACTACCGTACTCCGGAGCCATCCAGCATCTTGCAACTGCCCCAAGGTCCCCGGGACCATCCGCCAACCGGAAACGTCCTTCACATGAACCCGTTAGTCGACCTTCAGCTCTCGCGACCGATGCCGCCCGGTCAAGGCTAGGATTCTCCATGCCTACGCCGAATCACCCTACGCAGACTCGATTTCCCCCATGCCTGCCGGGACCGCAGGCGCGGTCGCGTCGGTCGCCCGAGACGAAGCGGCTACCCTTCTTCATGCACGGGGATCACTCTGCCTTCGTAAGTCCCCCTGCGGCGGAAGGGCGGCGATGCCCGTCAGAGGACGGCGGATTTTCTGCCGTCCGCAACCATACATCGGCAACAAAGCCCCCGGAAAGGCTCCATGGCACATCAAGGCAATGACGCCTTCTGGCGCCCGCCGCCATGGTTGCCAGCCCTTTACGAAAACAGTTATAACACGGGGATATTCCAGATTCCGGAATATTCCACATTTCCTGCGGAATCTCCGGCTTTTTTCACGGGTAGGGCACTCCCTCTCAGAAGCTCTCCCTTGCGCCATTAGTAGGTCCGGAGCCGTGCCTGGCACCGCAGTGAGGTCACAACCCGGCCGCTCCGAAGCGTGTCCGCCCAGTTCCTCCGGGCGGGCCCTGCTTCCCCAACGACTCAGGCACTGCTCCCCTTCGGGCTCAGGCACTGCCCACCTTCGGGCTCAGGCCCTGCCCACCTTCGGGCTCAGGCACTGCTCCCCCGGCGGACTCAGGCACTGCTCCCCCTTCGGGCTCAGGCACTGCTCCCCCGGCGGGCTCAGGCTCTGCCCGCCTTCAGGCTCAGGCTCTGCTCCCCCGGCGGGCTCAGGACCTATTTACCCGATGGCTCAGGCCCTGCTCCGCCGCCGGACTCAGGCACTAACCCCCCGTCCGGGTCAGGGTCTACAGCCCCGTCCGACTCAGAGCCCGCTCCACTGCCGGGCTCAGGCCCCGCTCCACTGCCGGGCTCAGGCCCTTCCCCTGCGGCCACCGGCCGACTCTGGGGGTCCATCGTTCCAGCGGCTCCATCTGAGACGACCGGCCCCCTCTCCGCCTCGTACCTGAAACTGAAGGCCCTGAGGACCGGGCCCTTGAACGGGGCGGGCAGGAAGGCGAAGGCCCAGGTCAGGAAGCTCATCAGGAACGGGAAGCTTATCTCCCTCGGGTTGCCCGGAAGGCGCCTGGCTATCCTGGCCGCCGCCCTGGCGGCGGGCCAGGCCCCGAACAGACCTCCCCGGAAGTGCTCCTGCATCGGGCTCGCGAGGTAACCCGGACACACGCAGGTGACCTCCACGCCGTGCGGCTTCATGCCATCCCGCAATGACAGGGCATAGGAGCGGGACGCGGCCTTTGAGGCCGCGTAACCGGGCGTGTAGGTGAGCGGGACCCTGCCCGCCTGGGAGCTTATGACGGCAATCTGGCCCCGGCCGCGGGCGCGCATTATCCTGGCGGCATACAGGGCTGTGAGGACGGCGGACTCCCCGTTGACCCTCAGTGTGTCCACCGCGTCCCAGGGCGCCTCCAGGCCGTCCGGACCCAGCCCGCGGCAGATTCCGGCGTTGGCAATCACGAGATCCAGAGGCGCGCGGCGATCGGCTGTGGCGAGCCAGCCCGCGAGCGCCGAACCTTCCCGGGCATCGAAGAGGGCCTCGAAGCATTCCGCCCCCTTGAGGCGGGCGAGGCGCGCGGTCTCGGCCAAGGCCTTGATGTCCCGCCCGCACAACGACAGGACGATGCCGGGCCGGGCGTACTCCAGCGAGAGGGCGCGGCCCAGGCCCCCCGAAGCCCCTGTGACCGCGATGTGTCTGGGATCCTTCACCTGGAAAATCCTTTCGGGGCCCGACACGGCCCCTGCCCGGATCTGGCCTGGGCGAAATGGCGAAAAGCCTTTTGGCGGCAAGCCGTTCGGACGCACCGAATGCGGTTCGGCGCAACGCCCGAAAGCTTTCCGGGCTCCCCAAGCGCCCTCGCCCCGCGAGAAAGCCACAGTTTCAGGTCCCGTGCCGCCGGACACCGGCAAAGCGGCGCGGCTACAGGGCGCTGGCAACGGTGGCGCTGCTGCCGGGCGCGGCTTACGGAAACTCGGCTGCCGGGCGCGGTCTACGGAGGCTCGGCTGCCGGGCGCCGGCAACGGCGGATGCCCGCGATGGGCGTCCGCGTCCAGTGACCCTTCAGAGTCTATCACGCGGCTCCCCGTATGGCCATGAGCCTCTTGCCAGAGCAATCGGCCACGCGGCGCCGTCAGCCGGAAGCGGACCTCCGGCTAAATAGCCCGGCGAATGTCCCTCCCTCTCGTTCCGGAGCCTCGGCCCGAGCTGTCCACCGGCCCCGCGTCGGGTCCGGTGCGCGGGCCACACGCCTCAGGCCTCCCTGCCCGCGACAGACCCGATACGCCTTGGGGAAAAGGCGCATGCCGCAAACGTCCCTGGCGGCACGCGGAAGCGCCGACACCCGGGGAAAGGCGGAGCAGGCCGGAACGGATCCGGCCGGCGGGCCCGGAAAGGCTTTCGGCGGTTCCGGTGACCTTCGCGCCGGAGCGTAGGGGGACCGCCCTCAGTTCAACTGGGCCCCCCGGGCGACAAGCTCCTCGGCGGCCCTGGAGTGGCCCTTGGATGCGGCCTTCATGAGCCAGCTGATGCCCTCCTCCACGCAAGGGTCCACCCCCAGCCCCTGGAGATGGATGACCCCCATGAAGTACTCCGCGTCCGCGAGGCCCATGTCCGCCGCGGCGCGGACCTTGGCCAGGCCGCGCTCCGGATCCAGGGGGGCTCCGTAGCCGTTGAGCATCAGGAGCCCCGTGTAGAGCGAGGACTGGATCTCCCCCTCGGCATCGCCCTTGGAGAAATACTCGTAGGCCTGCTCGTAGTCGCGGGCGACCCCCGCGCCCTGGAAGAACATGAGCCCCAGCTCGTAATACGCCTCTCGCGAACCCTCGGAGGCCGCCTTGTTGAACCACTCCAAGGCCTTGGCATAGTTGCGCTGGACGCCCCTGCCGTAGAAGTACAGGAGCCCCAGGTTCAGCATGGCCTCGCTCACGCCGCCGTCCGCGCCCTTCTCGGACCACTCGAGGGCCTTCACGTAGTCCTGCCCGATGCCATGGCCCTTGAAATACATGGAGCCCAGATTAGCGCAGGCCCCCACGAGCCCGGCCTCCGCCGCCTTGACGAAGCGCTGGAATGCCGCCTCCGGATCGCGGACCGTGCCGCGCCCGTTAAGGTGCATGAGACCCAGCTCGAAGGCCGCGTAGCTGTTGCCGGAATCGGCCGCCTTCTCCAGCCAGTAGAAGGCCTCCTCCTCGTCCTGGGGGATGCCTTCGCCGTTCAGGTAGCGGAGACCCAGGCAGTACTGGGCCTTGGAGTAGCCCTTCAGGGACGCGCGCTTGTAGTACTCCAGGGCCTTG
The DNA here is from genome assembly GCA_031263485.1 of Deltaproteobacteria bacterium. Lineage (GTDB taxonomy): Bacteria > Desulfobacterota > Desulfarculia > Adiutricales > Adiutricaceae > JAIRZX01. The sequence goes on from JAISFS010000243.1 coordinate 17,750, forward strand.
AAGCCGTCCTTGGGCACCCCGCGTCCCTCGTCGTGCATGATCCCCAGATAGAACTCGGATGCCGCGTCCCCGTCTCCCGCGGCCTTCTCGAACCACTCCCTCGCCTCAAGGTAGTCCTGCTCGGCGCCCTCGCCGGTAAACAGCATCAGCCCCACGTTGAACCGCGAGGGCACGTCGCCTTCCCTGGCGGCGTTCTTGAACCACAGAAACGCGCGGCAGGGATCGGCCTCGGTGCCGCAGCCGCTCAGGTTCATGAGCCCCGTGTTGTACTGGGCGGAGACGTTGCCGTCCAGCGCCGCCTTCTCGAACCAGCGGTACGCGGCCTCCGGATCCTCGGGCACCCCGGTGCCGTTCAGGTACATCCGGCCCAGATCCGCCTCGGCCAGGGAATGCCTGCGCTCGGCCGCCCGGGAGAGCCAGTGGCGGGCCTTTTCGTAGTCCACGGGGGCTATGAAGCCCTCCAGGTAGATCTTGCCCAGGATGTACTGCGCGTCCAGGCAGTCGCCCTCGGCGGACCTCTCGAACCACGAGAGGGACTCCCTCTTGTCCGGCGGCACCCCCTCGCCGAGGTAGTACAGCTTTCCCAGGACGCACTGGGCATCGGCGTTGCCGGCCTCGGCCGCCTTGACAAGGTTCTGTATTACCTCTAATTCTGAGGGAGCCATTCTTCGGGTCTCGGGCGCCCCGGCCGCTCCGGCGGCGGACGCCCCGCAGGAAGCCGCCGAAGGCCAAGCGGGGCCGGACGGGTTGGGAAAGAATGCGCACATTCTAGCACGATTGCCTACGAAGGGCTAACCCGAACCCGGCCCGATCCGCTTACGGATCGCGGCCCGGAAGTCGGATTCGGCCTTCAGGCCCTTCCGGGAGCCGCCATGCCGCGCGGGTCGGCCCGCGGCGCCTCGGGAGCGGCAAATCTTTTCCATCCCGAAACGGCACGGGCAAATATTCGCACGTTTAGCATTTTGATGTCGCCTTCCCCTTGCGCTCAAAGCGATCGCGGCGAGGGAAGGCGGCCGACACGGGAATTCCCCGCGTCATCCGAAGCGCCGGCCTCGTCGGCGCGTGACCCGAGTGCCGTCGCGCGTCGGTACGGCATACGGTCGGCTTCCGCCTCGGCGGGACCCGACCGCCGCCCTCTCGCGGGGGATTTGGGATTTGTCCCGCCACGTGCTATATATTAAGCCTTTGAGCAGTCCGCCAGACCTTCCGCGTCATGCAGCGGGCCGCCCCGCCTCGCGGACCCGCCGGATTTCCCGCAGGGCCTCCCGCCGGGCCGTCCCGTCCCATGCCCGACATCCCCTGCACCGCGTCCGGCGTCCCTCGCACCGGCCCCTCGCCGTCTTCCGCCGACACGCCGCGCGGCGAGCCCGCAGTTCCCTGTCACGGCATTTCGGGGCTTTCACGATCATCGACATGGCCCGTCCCCGTGCCCCGTCGGCCCTCCTCCCCGAGCTTCGCCCGCCGGCGAACCGCTCCTGGCGCTCCATACCGAAGCCGTCCGCCGCCCGCAACCGTTCCCCGGCCGGCCACCCGCCCGAAGCCAGTCAGTCCATCCCTCGCGGGGCCCCGGCCCCGCCCGCGGCCCCCCGAGGACCTCAAGATGTCCCAGAAACGGAAGAACCGGGCCAAAGCGCGCCGCGCGGTCTACATCCTGCCCAACCTCTTCACCACCTTCAGCCTGTTCGCGGGCTTCTTCTCCATAGTCTCGTCCATAAACGGCCGCTTCGCGCCCGCCGCCTGGGCCATCTTCCTCGCGGCCGTCTTCGACACCCTGGACGGGACCGTGGCCCGCATGACCAGGACCACCTCCCGCTTCGGGGTGGAATACGACTCCCTGTGCGACCTGGTCTCCTTCGGGGTCGCCCCGGCGGTGCTCCTGTACCAGTGGTCGCTCCGCCACGTGAGCAGGGGGATCCTGAGCGCCGTGCCCTCCGACGACAAGACCATGACCCTGGGCTTCGTGGCGGCTTTCGTGTTCCTGGCCTGCGGGGCCCTGCGCCTGGCCCGCTTCAACGTCTCGGCCGGTAGCAGGGACCCGGGCTTCTTCGAGGGGCTCCCGATCCCGGGGGGCGCGGCCATCGCCGCCGCGGCGGTCCTGTGGCACCACCGGATCCCTTCCGCGCCGCCGGCGGTGCCGGACCCCGCGCTCATCCTGGCGCTCACGGTCGTGACGGCGTTTCTGATGGTCTCCAACCTCGACTACTTCAGCCTGAAGAACAAGGTCGTGGTCCACAACCGCCGTCCCTTCGAGACCCTGGTGCTCATCATCCTCGTCCTGGCCCTCCTCATCTTCAAGGGCCGCACACTTCTCCTGCCGTTGGGGCTCGTCTACCTGGCGTCGGGGCCGGTGGTGACCCTCATACGCTCGAAACGGCGCCGCGCCTGCGGCCCGGTCGAATGCGCGGACGGCGCCGCCGACGAGCCTGCCGGCCCCGCGGCCGCAGGTGCCGGCGGGAGGTCCCCGGACGCCGCCGGGCCAGTGCCCGGGCCTTCACCCGTCCCCTTGACCAAGCCGACAGACTCTTCAGCCGCTTCGGACGCCTCGCCCGATACCTCCCCAGACCCCTCCGGCCCTTCCGGGGGCAAGGCGTAGGCGGGGAACGCAGGTGATCCCCTTGACGGACTCCGGGCATTTCGCCCTGGCGCTCGCGGCGGCGCTCGCGCTCGCTTTGCTCATGACGAGAGCAGCACTGGCAGCCGGCGCGGCGCCCCTGCGTCCGCGCGGCGCGGCGGGCCCCCGTCCCGGCGGCCCCGAAACCCCCAAGCCCAGGCTCAAGGCCCTGGGCGGCTTCGCCGCGGCCGCCGGGGTGGCCGTCTGGATAGCCCTCTCGGTCATGGGCAGCCCGGGAGACGACGAGACGTCGGCCCCGCCGCCCGCGGAACCGGAGGCGCCGGCCCCTCCGCCCGCCTCTCAGTCCCTGAGCTTCAGGATAGATCCGCCCCCCGAGGTCGTTACCAACCCGGAGCTCCCGGAGGAGCCCCCGGCGACGGAGGAAAACCCCGGCGGGCCCGCAGGCGCCGTCCGCGCCGTGGGCGGGGTCTTCGCGCCGGAGGAACTGGAGACGGACTGGCCCGGCGGAGCCGTCGGCCTCGTCCGCGTCGGCGCCTCGGAGATGGCCCCTGTCATAAGCCGCATGGAGCCGGTGGGCAGGAGGCTTGATCCCGACAACCCCGTCCCCAAGGCGGAACGTATCGAGCTCGAGCCCCCCGACCCCGCGGCGGATCCCAAGCCCCGCCGCCCGAGGCTTTCGATCCCGCCCCCGGAGGCGGCGAGCCCCGCGGATTCCTCCGCCCCCTCCGACGGCAGGCGCCGCTATACCATCATCCTGGGTTCGTTCAGCAAGGAGGACAACGCCGTCAGGCTCCGCGAGCGGCTGGAAGGTGAGGGGCTCCCCGCCGAGGTCATCTCGGTCGTGGTGAACAACCAGCCCTGGTGGAGGGTGATGAGCGGAGTCTTCGAGGACCAGGCGGCGGCCGAGGCGTACGGTCGGGAGCTGAGGCGCAAGAACCTGGTGGAGCGGCCGTATATAAAGATATTGTAATCGTTCCGCCGCCCGCCCTGGCCCGCGTTCGGCCTCCGATACGACTCGGCGTAAAGGGCCCCAGGTCCCGGCTCGGCGTCAAGGGCCCCAGGTCCCGGCTCGGGTGCCTGAGGCTTCCGTCCGCCATGCCGGACGGGCCTGCTCCCGGTCCGCCCAGGACCCGCCGTCGCGCCCCGCAGGGGACGCCGGTCACGCCGGTCGCCGGACGCCCCATAGGCCATATCGCCAAAGGACCAATCCAGAGGACCCATGAGGATTATCCCGTCCGAGGAGCTCTACCTCGCCGTCAAAAGCCTGTTCCTTGAGACCGCCTTCCGTCTTCCCGCCAGGGTGGAGGAGGATCTCGCCGGCGCGCTCACGCGCGAGGAGTCCCCTCAGGGCAGGAGCGTGCTCGGAATCCTCTCCGAGAACATGCGCGAGGCCCGCGAGAGCCGCATCCCCCTGTGCCAGGACACCGGGCTGCCGCAGATCCTCCTGGAGTGCGGCCACGAGGTGGCCTGGTCGGGGGAGCCGCCCGCGGAGGCGTGCGAGCGCGGGGCCCGGGACGCCTATCGGGAAGGCGGGCTCAGGGCCTCCGGCTGCCTCCCGCTCACCCGCGAGAACCTCGGCTACTCCCTCCCCGTGAGCGTGGAGTACCTGCCGGTCGCGGGGGACCGGGCCACCGTCTACACCCTCGCCAAGGGCGGCGGCTGCGACAACAAGAGCGTCCTCGTGAACCTCCCCCCCACCGCCGGCAGGGACGAGGCCGTCCGCGCGGCCTCCGGGGCGGCCATGGCCGCGGGTCCCGACGCCTGCCCGCCCTTCTACATGGGCGTCTGCGTGGGCGGCACCTTCGAGTCCGCCCCGCGCTACGCGCGGAAGGCGCTGTGGGGCATCCTCTGGGGGCCTCCGCCTACGGACGAGGAGGCGGCGCTGGCCCGGGACATCGCCCTTGCCCTGAACGCCTCCGGGCTTGGGCCCCTGTGCGTAGGCGGGCGGGTGACCGTACTGGGCGTGAGGGCGGCGGTCAGGCCCACCCACATCGCCTCCCTGCCCGTCGCCGTGAACCTGTGCTGCCACAGCTTCCGCCCGGGCAGGGCCGTCCTCTGAATTCAGTTTCCCGGGTCTGCGGCGCGGCCCTCGCGCCCTGGCTTCACGCTCCCCCCTGCGGCATAGCGCCTTCGCGTAGCGCGGCCCCCCTACGGAATTCTCGGCCCTGCGGCGCACGCTCCCCCCTGCGGCATAGCGCCCTCGCGTAGCGCGGCCCCTGCGGAATTCTCGGCCCCGCGGCACACGCTCCCCCCTGCGGCATAGCGCCCTCGCGTAGCACGGCCCCTGCGCAATTCTCGGCCCCGCGGCGCACGGCCCCTCGGCTACATTGTAGCCATCGCGGCGCACGGCCCCCCAGTTGCATTGTCACCATCGCGGCGCGCATCCCCCCAGCCGCATTAGCGGCAACGCGGCGCACGGCACCCCAGCCGCATTGGCGCCATCGCGGCGCGGGCCCCTCAGCCGCATTGGCGCCATCGCGACGCTCGGCCCCCCAGCCGCATTAGCGCGCCATCGCGGCCCCGTAACGTCCATGCTCCCGCCGAAGGCACCTGAACTTCGGGAATGCCCGCCGTCTTGCGCCGGCCGCGAACGGCCATCCGCAGCCAGTCGCATGTTCCCCACGTGTAAAAATTTTCGCGCAGAAACCTGACTTTTTTCCGTTCCCGCAGCCGCGTGAGACGCGTCCCAGCAATCCCGCATTCGAGGCTTCTGGGAACCTCCCGGAGGCAAAGCCGTAAGCGGCGGAGTGAGCCCCCTTCTGCACGTACGGAACTTCCCGGACTTGCGGGCCATGAATCCCTGAATTTCCCGCGCCCCTGCCCGCGACCGACCGGCGGTCCGCCACCGAACGGTCATTCGGACCCTATCATTGAAAAACGTCCCCAGATTCCCTTAAAATGTTCGAGATCAAGTCCGTCAGGTGCCTTTGTCGGCCCCCGCGGCAGGCCCCGGAGGGGCCCCGCCCGGCCGTTAGATTGCCGGAGCGAAACCCGCGCATGCACAGTACCCCGCCCACAACTCCCGCCCAAGCCCGCCCGCGGGGCCCCCGCGCCCGGGCTGCGTTTTTCGCGGGATTCATGGCCTTCGCGCTCCTGGCGGCAACCCTGATCGGCCCGTCGGGACCGGCGGGGACGCCGTCCCCGCTCCATGCGGCGGGAACGCGGCCTCAGGAGAGTGGTTCGCCGGCCGAGGCGCTGTTCCGTGACTACCGCTCCGTGCCCGGGGTCACCCAGGAAGAGATAGATGACATAGAGCGGCTCAAGCGGGGCCGGAGCTTCCTCGTGTACGGCTCCTGCCCCACCACCGAGGCCTTCGTCTCGCACGACGGGCGGGTCGGGGGGTTCTCCGCCCACATGGCCTCCTGGCTGTCCGTCCTGTTCGGGATAGACGTGCAGCCGCGCGTCTACGACTGGGACAGGCTCATCGAGGGCCTGGAGTCCGGCGAGGTGGACTTCACCGGCGAACTCACCCCCACCGAGGAGCGTCGGAGCGAGTACCTGATGACCCCGCCCATCGCCGAGCGGGGCACCAAGTATTTCCGGATCTCCGGGTCCCCCCCGCTGGACGAGATAGCGGAGAGGCGCAGGCTCCGCTTCGCCTTCCTCTCCGGGACCGTGACCCAGCAGGCGGTCGCCGAGGCGAGCGACCGGCCCTTCGACCCCATAGAGACCCTGGACTACGCCTCCGCCTACCTGCTCCTGTCCACGGGGCTCGCGGACGCCTTCATCGACGAGTCGCCAGCCGAGGCGGCCTTCGACTCCCACGGGGACGTGATAGCCGAGGACTTCATGCCGGTCATCTACTCCGACGTCTCGCTCGCCACGAGGAACCGGGAGTTGAAGTCGCTCGTCTCGGTCGTCACCAAGGCCATAGAGGCCGGGACCAACCAGGGCCTGATGGAGCTGTACGTCCGCGGCACCGCGGACTACAAAAGGCACAAGTACACGCTCCTGCTGAGTCCCGACGAGCTGAGGTTCCTGGAGCGGAGGATAGCCTCCGGCGATCCCATCCTCTTCGCCGCCGAGGACGACAACTACCCGGTCGCCTTCTTAAACGTCGAGGAGGGCGAGTTCCAGGGCATCGCGCTGGACGTCCTCCGCGAGATCTCCAAGATCTCCGGGCTCGCGTTCGAGCCCGTGAACAGCGGCCCTTCGGAGTGGACCGCGCTGCTGAGGACCCTGGACGAGGGCCGGGCGTCCGTCATCACCGAGCTCATCCGGAGCCCGGACCGCGAGGGCCGCTACCTCTGGACAGATCCGCCCTACAGTGGCGACAAGTACGCGATGATCTCGCTTTCCGCCACGCCGGACAGGAATCTGAGCGAGATCCTCCTCTCCGACGTGGGCCTGGTCACCGGGACCGCCTGGGCCAACGCCTTCCGGACCTGGTTCCGCAACCACCCCCGGACGCGCGAATACGCAACGACGGATCAGGCCTTCGCGGCCCTGGAGCGCGGCGAGATCGAGCTCCTGATGGGGACCAGGAACCTGAACCTGGGCATGACCAACTACCGCGAGCGCACGGGCTTCAAGGTGAACCACGTCTTCGACGTCGGCTTCGAATCCAACTTCGGGCTCAACATCCACGAGACCATGGTCAGATCCCTCATCTCCAAGGCCATCCCGCTCGTGGACTGCCAGGCCATCACGGACCGCTGGCTCCAGCGCTCCTTCGACTACCGGGGGACGCTCGCCCGCTCGCGCGTTCCCTGGCTGGCCGGGCTCGCGGCGTTCCTGGTGCTCCTCCTGGCCTTCAGCTCCTCCTACATGCGGCGCAAGTCCCGCGAGTCCAAGGAGCTTGAGCTTGAGGTACAGGACCGCACGGCGGAGATCGCCGGCCAGCGCGAGGAGGCGTACAGGCAACTCAAGGCCAGGGGGGACTTCCTGGCCCGCATGAGCCACGAGATCCGCACCCCCATGAACGCCATCATCGGCATGGCGGAGCTGGCCCTGCGCGAACGGATCCCGGACGAGGCCTCGGAGATGATCTCGAACATCCTCCGGGCCGGGAACTCGCTTCTCACGATCATAAACGACATCCTGGACTTCTCGAAGATCGAGTCGGGCCGGATGGAGATAGTGCCTGCTGAGTACCGCCTGGGACAGCTCGTCTCGGACGCCGTGGGCATCGCGGGCACCCGCCTCTCCGGCAAGCCCGTGGAGTTCCTGGTGGAGGCCGACCCCCGGCTCCCCGCGACCCTGTTCGGGGACGAGCTGCGCATCCGCCAGGTGATGCTGAACCTTCTGTCCAACGCCGCCAAGTACACGAAGACCGGCTGGGTACGCCTGAGGGTCGAGACCGGCACCCGCCTCTCCCCGGACGGCCTGTGCGCCTGGCCCCGCAGGCCGTCCGGCGAGACCTGCGAGTGGCACCCCGGCATGGGCCCGCCCGCGACGCCTTCGGGGGAGTTCTGCGTCTGGCCGCCCCCGGACCCCGCCGACCGGGCGGTCGGGGACGCCGATACGGGACCGGCGGACGCGCCCGGCCCGGACGCGCCCGGCCCGGCCGCGTCCGCGGCAGTTGCCGCAGGTTCCGCCGGACCGCCTCCCCGCCTCGAACCACCCGACGCGACAGGACGGACGGGCCCGGAACTTTCGGGTGCCGGCGCGGCAGGACGGACAGGCCCGGAACTTTCGGGAGCCGACGCGGCGGCCGCCCGAGAGGACGGCGTGCCGGAGAGGGTCGTCCTGCGCATCGAGGTCTCCGACTCCGGCATAGGCATCAGACCCGAGGACATGTCCAAGCTCTTCGGGACCTTCGCGCAGGTGGACCAGCGCGCCAACCGGGGGATCGAGGGCACGGGGCTGGGGCTCGCCATCACCCGCAACCTGGCGGCACTCATGGGCGGCACGGTCACAGCCAGAAGCGAGTACGGCAAGGGTTCGGCATTCACGGCCGAGATCCCCCAGGACGTCCGGTGCCCCTACGTGCCGCTGGCGGCGCTGAAGGACTCCTCCGACGCCAGGGCGCTCTTCCTTGAGCCGGACCCCGCCCGGGCCGAGTCCCTCGAGTGGACGCTCGCGAGGCTGGGGGCCAGCTGGGAGATCGCGGGCGACCCGGTGAGCTTCAAGAACCTCCTGCGCGGGGGATCCTTCGCTTACGTCTTCGCCCAGGAGGAGGACGAGCTTCTGGCGGCCGGTCTCATCAGCGAGGCCGGAAGCGCCGCCAGGCCCGTCTACCTTTCGCCCCCCGGCCAGAAGCCCGAGCGGATCCCCGGGGCGCTCTCGTGCCCGCGTCCGCTGTGGTCGCTCCCGCTCTCCAAGATCCTGAACGACGAGCAGGATGCCAGGCCGGTCCGCGAGCTCTCGAACGCGGCACTGACCGCGCCCACGGCGCGGGCCCTGGTGGTGGACGACCTGACCGTGAACCTCAAGGTGGCCAGGGGGCTCCTTGGGCCCTTCAAGGTGGAGGTGGACACCTGCGAGTCCGGGGCCGAGGCGGTCAGGCTGGCGGACGAGAGGGCCTACGACATCATCTTCATGGACCACGTGATGCCCGGCATGGACGGAATCGAGGCCACCGAGCGCATCCGTTCGGGGCCGAACGGACGCCAGGTGCCCATCATCGCGCTCACGGCCAACGCCGTCTCCGGCATGCGGGAGATGTTCATGTCGCACGGCATGAACGGCTTCATCTCCAAGCCCATCGAGACGGGCAAGCTCGAGGCGGCCCTCCGCGACTGGCTCCCGCCGGACAAGATCGTGAAGCAGCCCGCCCCCGAGCCGCCTTCCAACGGCGGGGCCAAGGGAGCCAAAGGGCATAAGCCCCTGACGAGCCCCGCGGCCCCGGATCCGGCGCCCGCGCCTGCCAAGGCCCTGCGGCCGGACAAGGGCGGCGAGCACTTCCGGGACGGGGGCTTCGACCCGGACGCCTCGCTGGCCCAGCTGGCGGGCGACCATGAGCTCATGCTGGAGGTGCTCGAGCTCTACGTCGACTCCACCCCGGCGCTGCTGGACAGGATCCGCGGGCTTGACCCCGACGACGTGGGCGGCTGCGCCACCGCCTTCCACACCATCAAGGGGGCGAGTCTCAACGTGGGCGCCCGGAAGGTTGGCGAGATGGCCGCCTCCCTGGAGAAGGCTGCGAAGGAAGGCGATGCCGAGACCGTGCTCCAGAACTGCCACGACTTCATCGAGACAGTCGAAGGACTCCTCTGGCAGATGACGAGCTACCTCAAGCACGTGTCGCCCGCCCACTGACCGCCGGACCGGGCCTGCGGCCCCCGCCCCGCGGCCCGGTCGCCGGGAGCACAACGCGCGACGCACGAATCGCATGACTTCGCCGGAGCCATCGCGGGGACGTATCGCCGCGATCCGCTCCTCCGACCGCCCTTCCGGATAGCGCACCGAAGGGGATATCCGGACATCGGCCCGCTACCGGATCCACGAACGTCACGGCAAACGGGGAGCGCGCCGAGGTCCGCCAGGGTCCCCGTCTGGGTCCGTCTGGGTCCGTCTGGGTCCGTCTGGACATCGCATACGACATCAGACAACGCGAAGAGGCTTCGGGGGCATCATCCGTACGGCTATCTTCCCGTGCATGTTACGGGCAGGCGAGCTCCGCGTGGCAAATTTCCCCGTTCCTCAAGCCATATCCGGAACGCGGGAGCGGAAGCCTCCTCTCTTGGCCGTCCGGAACCTCAAGAAGCCCGACATGTTCCGGACTGTGACACGGACGAAGAAAATGGTGAAATTGACGATAAGGACGAAAAGGGATAAACGTGAAGACTGATTCATCTTCCCTTTGTCCTTGTTGCCTCTCCAGGAAAGCCGACCGTACCGGAGTCGGTCCTGAATCCCATTTCAACTATTCCTGAAATCTTACCGTCCCCTTCGCCCGGTCTTTCCAAACGACGCGCCTGAACCGAATCCTTACGCAGGAAGAATCGTAAATTGCAACGGCAACGGCGTATACGTCTTTACCCCTGCCCAGGTAAGGTTGCGCATATTGTCTGGCGACTATTTGCCGGAACGCCTTTCTGACGCTCTCATCCAAGCTTTTGACGGCGGTTTCCGTAAGTTCCCCAATGGCGATGACGGGGGAATCCTCCGAACCGTTCAGCGAAGGTGCAACGTTCGGAGAAGCGCCAAGCGAGGCCTTGACAGATACCGAGCCAGATTCGCGCTCTCCTGACGATTTGTCTTTCCGGAACTCTCCCCCACTTTTGGAGGAGCGTGATTTCACGGGCTCTCGAGATCTATCGACCCTTATATCGACGATCAGCCATTCGCCGATAGGCGTCGGCATGACGATATCAGTCCGTCCTTTGCGCGTGGGGACTTCCCTCATGCGCTTGCTTTTCCCGATATCGAGACAAAGCGAAAGCATGGCGGAAAACATATATTCTTCATTTATATCATAAAAATACGATGCGTCGGAAATGAAGGAGGAAAACAGCATTTCCGAATCGCTTTGGTTACGGGAGCAAAACGCGTCATAAAATTGTTGATATTTTGGATTGCCCAAACCTGTAATGCCATCCATATCGGAACGAAGCGTCGACTTTGCCAGCAGAGACTTGCTGACGGAATTATAGATCTCGTAGTTCGGCATTTTAAGGCTATACTGCTCGAGATCATGATCAATGCTTGCTATAGTGAGATAGCCGGATTGCAGCAAAACGGCATTGTCGTTATATATACTGTCCGAATCGCCAATCGACACGTCGTTTTCAACCGATATGTCATCACGGAATATCCTGAAATAGTTCTGAGATTTCAAGCCAAGTTGTTCAAGCATCATCGATGGGCCGGATTTACTCCAGTAATCTGAAAAGCGAAAATTTTTAAGACATTTTGTCACGGAATATGGATTTAGCACCTTTGTATGGCCGTCCCATGTATAGCCATCATACCAATCATTGATTCTGCTTAAAAGTTCGGCTTTGGTTGCATCGACATCGAAATATCCCCGGTCCTTCATCTTCCGAAGCATAACATCAAGATAATCGCAAAATGTCAATTCGATCTCTTCTTTCGTAAATCCACAAATCGCCGAATATCGAGAATTATAGGTGATATCCTCCACGGCATTCATTCCGGGAGACAGAGAGAGCTGTTCAAACCTAGTAATGCCTGTTATCAGGCAAAAACGGATCTTCGCATCGCAGCTTTTGATTACGGCAGAAAAATCATGAAGGACTGCTCTGATGCGTTTAGATTTCTTAAAATCAAGGATTTTGTCCTGCAAGGCGAAATCGTATTCGTCTATAAGCAATACGACATTTCTCGGATACTGTCTGTTAATTTTAATATTTTTTTTCTTGGACATCTGAATGTGCTTGTTTGAAACTGCGTTGATCAGTCTTAAAATAGCAAGTGAAGATGATCCAGTATGAATATTTACTTTATGATAGTTTGCGACTTCTTCAACCTTGCCTGCCAGGATCTCATTTATCATTTTCGGTTCTGAACTGGTACCTGAAAGATCGAGCCGAATGACGGGAAAGACTTTCCAGTCGTAACCCTGACTCTCCTGTCCAATTCTCATATCCTTGAACAGTTCTCGTTCGCCACAGAAGATATTTGCTATCGTGTCCAGAAGCATCGTCTTGCCGAATCTTCTTGGTCTGCAGAGCAGATACGATCCCGTCGGCTCGCTCAGCAGTTTTTGGATAATGATAGTCTTGTCAACGACCGGCGACCTCCCATCGATAAAATCTCTTAGGATAGCACTATTTGTCAGCAAATTTCCCAAGTTTTCTGTCATTGCTTAAAAACCTCCGCTTAAGGCCGAATCCGGCAGAAAGACCGCATTGCCCAACGAATAATCGACATGCTACTCTTAAGCATCCATGCGTGAGAGACCGATGCATCGCGGATATATTCGCATTTAATCTAATGGCATTATAGCACAATATCCACAATATAACCCTTGTACACCTTTATCCTTGATTTTCAATCAGATGTCATGTCCCAAGAGCATGTGAGCGTGTGTCCATGATGCACCCCAAAAATGCCCTGAAAATGAAGATTGGCAAATCTAAATGCGGTATGTCTGCGTGCCTAATCATAATATAATAGCGGAACCGGAAAAAGTCTTTGCCGTTGCCCCTGACGCGGCAGGCCCTCCACGTTGTCTTCTGATTCAGAGTGGGCTTTAGAGAAGGCAAGATGTCCCTAATCATTGTGGATGCGGCGCAACCGAGATGTTTCAGACGATGATGACCCATCTTAATCTTCATGGTGCGGCTAGCGCAAGGCACCGTCAAGTCAGCTTCAGGTGGCCGGAACCCGCCCCCTCGACCGATCTCCTTCAGGAGCCACCCCGCGAGGCGGGACACAGCAGGCGCTCCAGGAGATACGCGAGCTCGAAGAACGCCGCGCCCAAAAACCCCATCGCCAGGATGCCGCTCCACATGCGAGTGAGATCCATGGCCCCCCAGGCGTCCACGATCATGAGCCCCAGGCCGCGCTCCGTAGCGAAGGACTCTGCGATGAACAGTACCGACACCGCCGTGCCGGCCGCCAGCCTGAGCGAGCTCATGGCAGCGGGCAGGGCGAAGGGGACCGTCACGTGACGGGATAGCGACAGCTCGCGACTGAGCCTCCCGCCGGGCCGCGCGGCGGGCCAGAGGGTCGAAAACGACGTCTCCCATACGGGATCCATGCCCTTCACGGCGTCCCGGGTGACGACCAGGATCTGGTAGCCCGTCACCAGCACGATCAGGACGGTCTTGGGAGCCTCGCCCAGCCCGAAAATCACCAGAAGGGCCGGCAACAGGAGCACCTTGGGCACGGGGTAGGTGAGAAAGACCACAGGCGACAGCACCGCGTCAAACCCGGGAAACCTCCCCATGGCCACACCCAGCGGAAAGCCGACGGCGAACCCCATGCCCAGACCGGAGGCTAGCCTCCGCACGGAAGCCCCGAGGTGCGCGAGAAACACTGGGTCCCCGACCCTGCCCGCGAGGTCAACGAAAACGGACCAGGGCCGCGGCAGCACCAGCGGCCCCATGGCCACGCTCAGGACCTGCCAGACGGCCAGAATGAGGCAGACGGCCCAGATGTAGCCCGGCAACCGCCTGCTGAACCTCCGGGAGGACCGCCGGGGCTCCGGCCCCCCGCTCAGTCCGTCTCTCGGTCCGCCGCTCGGTCCGCCGCCCAGTCCGCCGCTCACGTTCCGTCCTCCAGGGCCCGGCGGATCTCCAGCGCCAGGCGGAACGCGGCCTCCGAGGACCGGAAGCCGGACTCGCGCCTGCGAGGGTTAGGGATTTCAGCCGTAATCCCCGAAGGCCGGCCGCCCAGGACCAGAACCCTGTCCCCAAGTCGGACGGCCTCGTCGATGCCGTGCGTCGCCACCACCGAGGTCAGCCCCTTGCGGGCGAAGAGCGAGTCCACCGCGTCCTGGAGCCTCTCGCGGGCGATGGCGTCCAGGGCGGAGAAGGGCTCGTCCAGAAGGACCACCTCGGCGCCTGCGGCGAGCGCCCTGCCCAAGGCGGCGCGCTGCCGCTCGCCTCCGGAAATCTCGTGGGGATAGCGGTGACCAAGCCCCTCAAGACCCAACTCGCGCAGGGCCTCGGCGACCCTGGCCCCCCGCTCGCGGCGAGAGGCCCCCGCGAGCGCCAGCGGCAACTCCAGGTTGGCCGCGACGGTCTTCCAGGGAAACAGGGCGCAACCCTGCATGAGGTACGCCCTGCCCGCTCCCGGAGGATCGGTCGCGACCTCCCCCGCGCTTCGGCCCGGGCCGACCAGTCCCGCCAAAAGGTTCAGGAGCGTGGTCTTGCCGCTCCCAGAGCGGCCCACCACCGAAAGCGATCCCCCGGCCGGCACCGTGAAGCTCACGCCTCTCAGGACCTCGCGATCCCCGTAGGAACGGCCAAGATCACGCGCCGCAAGCGTCGCGCCCATCCGGACTACCGGGGCCCCAGGGCACGGACCACGTCCGAGTAGTTGGGCACGGGGAGCCCGCGTCCGCCGTCCCCGGGCCCTCCCGCGAGAGTGCCCGTACCCTGGAGGTAGCGCACGTACTCGCCGTAGAGTCTTCGGTCCGGGAGCCCATAGGGGATCCTGTCGGGATCGAAGAGGGGTAGCTCGTAAGCGTCCGCGATTTGCGGGGCGATGAGGCCGCGATCGACCATCATGGCCTTGGCCGCGGAAGGGTCCGAGTTGACCCAGTCGACCGCGAGGGCCAAGGCTCCCTTGAAGGCCTGGAATACCTCGGAAGGCAGCCTGCCGTCCAGGGCCACGACCGCGAGCGGCATTTCTGGGAGCTCTCGGTCGTCCATCACGACCGCGCCGCCGGCCTGTTCGGCCACGGTCAGAAGAGGTTCGGGGACCAGCGCGGCGTCCGCCTGCCCTGAAACCAGAAGCTGGAGCCGCACTGGAATCTTGCGCACGTCACGGCGGTCCATGAAGTCCGGGGCGGCTCCCCTGGTCCTGAAGAAGACGTCCGCCAGAAAGTCGGTTATGGTCTGCCTGGCCGTCAGAAGCGTCCTGCCCTTCAGGCCCTCGAAGGAAAGCCCCGAGGCCTCGGGCGAGGTGACCAGCCCGAACATCCTGCGTTCCCGGCTAGTGGCGGAGGTGACCGCCGCGACCTTGAAATCTCGGCCCGAGGCCTGCTGCACTATGGCGGAGATTATCTCGCAGAAATGCCCGTCCAGCGTCCCGGCTATGGCCGCGGCGTCCTTGTCCAGGGCGCTCTGGAAGCCGACGAGCTCGACCGCCAGGCCCTTTCGGGCGAAGAAGCCCCGTTCGTCAGCGGCCATAAGGAGAATCGTGTCGGCTACTGGCAACAGGCCTATCTTGAGCCTGACGGGTGAAACACCGTCCGGCCCCTGCCCAAGCCCTCGCCCCTGTCCTGGCGCATTTACCTGAGCTTGCGCCTGCGCCAGAGCCTGGGCCGGGATTGAGCCGACGATGCACAAAATCGCGAGCGCTAGGGTCCTGAAGGTTCGATGTGCCGCCAAGGCCCTGAAGAAAGGAATGCGGGCCGGGTACCCGAAATCCTGAAACGGGAGCGGACCGAACCGGGCGACCGTGGGGCGGTCCGGGGTCCGGGGACTCAGACGCATCGTAATCTCCTTGAAAAGTTGAGAGTACCCCCTCGTAGGTCACGCTCATCGACCGGATGCCGATAAGGCGTGAAGGTGCGAGATCCTGTCGACCAGCGCCTTCAGTGTCTTCGACGGTCTCCGTCGCCGGAGCCGGGGGGGATCATGACCGAAGTCCTTGATCGAAAGCTTAAGCGTGGATGGCTATTTTACCTGCGGCTTGGAGGGGTTACAAGACGCCGCCGACCTCCCCCCTCCTCGTGGGGCATCTTCCAACCTGCCACAACCGGTTCGTGAGGGCCCCCCCCGTCTCTTTAAGAGGCGACCGGACAACAAAGTGCCGGAAACCCCGAAGAGGTTTCCGGCCTTGTATCGCGCCATTCCCGCAGTCCCGAGTCCGAAAAATGTTGGATGAGGGGGCTCGAATCCCTAGCCCCGGCATTGCGGATGCAGCACTCTCCCAACTGAGCTTCATCCCTGCACTGTATCAGGTTGCCGAAGGACTCGGAAAAAAAAACAATGATACCCCGACGCCCCCACGTGTTTCCGCGCATGAAAGTGGCAAAGATCACTACAGCGGCGGCACACTACCCGAAATGGCGATATCGGACATGACCATGCCGATTATCCTTGCAATCTTCAGCATTTAGGTTTAAAGCCACTCTAAGTGAGTATCGCTGTCCTCTCGGACCAAGGCGCGATCAGACAGGTGGGTTTCATGGGACCGGAAGCAAAATACCTGTATTGGATGTCCGATGCCCAATACGATATAACTTCTGCAGAGCCCAATTTCGCGGCAGGCCGTTGGTTTTACGTTATCTTCATGTGCCAGCAGGCCTTGAAAAATTGGCTAAAGTTTTGTTCGGCCTGTATTTTGACTTCAACACCATTCCGTTTACGCACAATATCGATAAGCTTATCAAGCCAATTGCAACCAAGATACCCTTACAAATACCCCAAGAGACTTTGGAGTTTTTAGCAGAACTGTCAAAATATGCCGTTAACAAACGGTACCCTGATTATAAACAATTACTGTCCCAAAAAACAACGCGACCTGAAGCGTTGAAATCTTTGAACCGTAGCAAGGAGGCATTCGCATGGCTGCAGACATTGAAGCCGTCAGAGCCGAAGCCAGAAGATACGCCGCCGCAACCAAGGCCATGATGTCGATAGATCGCGCGTATTTATTCGGATCTTACGCCAAGGGTACCGCACGTGAATTGAGCGATGTTGACATCGCATTCTTTTTCTACGGCTTGTCGGACGATGAAATTTTCGATCACCAAACCCAACTTATCCTCTTGACTCTCGATTTCAACGGGTGGTTTGAACCCCTGGCATTTTCGACATCTGATTTGAATACCGATAATCCCTTCGTAAACGAGATTGTAAGGACCGGTATTGAGCTCTAGCGGTTACCGCCCGACTCCGACTCCCCTTCAGCCATCATGGACCCCCTTAGTCATGCATTGAAATTAACTCACTGCGCATGTCCCCTTCAGTAGCGGAGCGCCTCAAACCACCTCTCCCAGCGGACGAATTGGCCGCTTTCTGGCTTGTCGTGGCGTGAACGCCAACGTTTTCAGAAAGTCAGTGTTCTCAAACCGGGCCAGTTGAGTTCAGCCAAACGATGATCGCGGGTAACCAGGGTAGCATCAGCGACCCGAGCGGTGGCGGCGATGATGGAATCCGGAAGCTTTAAGCGAACGGCCCTTCTGAGGGCGATGGTCGCCCGCTCAATTTCCGGATCTATGGGGATGACGTTCAGACCGGCTAAAAGGGCCTGGACGCAGGGCTCATCTTCAGCCGTAAGGCGGTGGTAGGACAGAAACTCCATCCTGGTGACCACGCTGGCGTAAAGCTCGGCCCCCCTGAGGCGCTCGGACAGAACAGTCAGCACGGACAGGCCGTTCAGATAGTCAATGGCGATGTTGGTGTCCATGAAGGTATTTCATTCGGACCCTTCATCGCGCCATTGCCTCTGCAAATCCACCCCATCGCCGTCAAAACATTTTTTGTTTTTCAAGATCCCGAAGAAACCCTCAAAGGGTGTGCAGGCCGAGATGGGCCGATGCGGATTAATGGTCAAGCGTAACTCCGCCTTCCCGGTCTGAATGCCGTCCGGCAACTCCAGATCTAGACGCAAGCGGCGATCTTCCGTTATTTCTATGGTTTTGCATATAACGGTCATGAACTGCCTCCATTCCATTCCAGGCCCAGGACAAATGACACGCCGCTCTGGTGGCGATGTTCTGACACCTCAACCGAAATGGAGCGATCATCCTCCCTTGATTTTCTTTACCCTGATTCGCGGGAATTGGCAAGCGTTCTATCGGCCTGGCCCAGACGCTCGGCCCGGCGTCGAAAACAACTCTTCAAGGAAATGCGTACGCCGGGGCCGGAGGACGGGCGAGGTGTCGTGGGTAACCCTCCCTGTAGACACCGCGTAACGGAAAATCTGACCCGGATATTGCAATCATCTTTGAGAAGTTTCTACCGCTCCCCTGGATTCGGTTTTTTGAAAGACTCCAACAGTTCCGGAGCCTCGATGTCGGCTATGGGCCAGTCTTCCAGGATGGGAAGGATATCCTTATCCAGGCGGCCCAGGAACCTGCTGGTGTAACTCTCCTTTTCCCCGGGCTTTTATCTCACGAACCACTCCAAGGCCACGGTCCCGAAGGTTTCAAAGGCTACGGCTACTCACAGTTGGAGGGCGGCCTTTCCCCGAAGCCTAGGGGCGGTCCCCTCCCTCAACAGCCTCTTCGCCTCCACGAGCCTCTCTCGGGCCTCCTTCTGGGACACCTCCGGATAGGTCCCGAAGGTCAGGATGTTGCGCCTTCTCAAGAAAGCGTACTCGTACCGCCAGGACTTCAACCCGCTGGGCGCGAGGCATAGGAAGAGCCCTCCCCCGTCATAGAGCTTCATGGGCTTCTCTGGTGGCTTCAAGTTCTGAATTTCCATGTCCTTCACGGCCATTACGGTACCGCCTCCTGCTCGACTGTGTCGATACCGTAATAAAAACCGTGAATCCTCCTGGCTGTCAAAGGCGGCAGGCAGACTTCCGAGGATATGGGGCTCCCCGAAGGAAAAGCCCGAAAGCCTTATATCAAGGCTTTCGGGCATTTATGGTCCTGTTCGGACTACTAAATGGTGGAGATGAGGGGGCTCGAACCCCTGGCCTCGGCATTGCGAACGCCGCGCTCTCCCAACTGAGCTACATCCCCATATGAGCCGCCACCACGCCGAAATGGCCCGGCGCGACCTTGAGCCACCGAATACGGCGGCCTGCCCCGAAAGCCTACGGAAGCCACCGTTGCAGGAAAGAAGATACTACTCTAACCGCCCCGATTTTTCAAGGGTTGAAGCCAAAAACATTAGGAAATTCAGGTCCGGAAAGGCTACTTCTGGCCTTGACCCCCTATCGAGGATACGTCATACACGAGTTTTCCGCCCGCCAGCCCGCTCTACCGAACACCAAGACGCAATTACGCTACACATATTAAAACGGGTCACTATCATAATATTTTATTGTGATTTAAGATAGTTACTGCATATTTTATCAAACGATAATTGACTTTCGCTTCAAGAACATCTTTGCGCCGGTTCTCATTTTGATTTCAAGACAACCAAAAAGGAGCTCTTCACCGCTCAGGGTCTGGCGCTCTGACGCAGTGAGTCGACCCTGCTGGCGGGCATGAGAGATCTTCGAGGTCGCCCCTCCTCTGGCGGCAGATTGATGCCGCTCGCCTGCCAACTGGCATCGTCACGTTCACAACCGGCAGGACTGCGGACTTGCCGACACAACTCCCTTCACCGAACAGTACAAAAGGCGCGTCCACATAGGGGAGGGGCTGGGCTACCGCCTGCTCTCGTCAAGAACGCGTTCGCTCTTGTTGACAATGACCGCGTCAGCCATATCACCGGTCATGTTCAGGCAGGTTCGCCCCATGTCGAGCAGGGCATCGATGCCGAGTATCATGCCGTAAGCGGGGTGGCGGCCGAATCTTCAATAACCGGCAGATCGACCGATTCAAACACAATAATCGACATGGTCATCTCCTCCCTGGCACGTCGGTCGTGCCGACCGCTATCAGGTTACGGCAATCATAAACGTCAACTGCTGGTTGAGATTAGGGTTCCGACCCGTGGCAAAGCCGATGAACATGACGCAGATGACGAGATAGATGGCAGTGCCGTTCATATTTACCTTAGCCCTCACCGGCATGGTGAAGGAGGAAACGGAGCGCGGCACCGCCCATATTGTCTTCGCACACGCGCATGGTGACCGGCATGGCACCGTTGGATAAGCGGATCACGAAAGCAATGAACGAGACGGAATACACGCCACTGACGAATTTGATCAAATTGAGTCTGGAAACCAGGCACACCATCCCCCCCCCGTAGCCGATCAGCAGTGATGCACAAGGCCAAGGTATACAGCCAAGGTCACACAGAGCAACATGCCTCTGCTTTCGGCCCCTGCCAGGCAAAACGACGGCGTTCAGGACAAATCCTCCGCCGGGTGTGTCTTTATATGATGTCGCCCACGATCTTGCATATGGTTTCCACTCATGTTGAATACAGCTCGAAGAGTCTGTCGGCAACATTGGCCAACTTTCGTCCCTTGAGTCGCGTACGACTGCAAACTCGATAGCAAAAACCAGAGCGAAGAAGGTGATAGGCTACACGCAACCTTGGCCAGCGATTCAACTTGATAGGTGGACAAGATATCCAGAAAGGTTTCGGAAAGGTGCGGTGCCTGTTCGGTCGTACACTTTGCTACGTAGTCGCCGACGATGCACATGTTCAGGCCAGGATGAAAGAGGTTGGCCAAGGAAAGGCCCGGTGGCCAAGGCAAGGCCGATGGCCTCGGCGATGACGCTGGTCACGAAAAATACACCAGCGTCTTTAGACATCGCCACCGAGCCGGCTAGGACTGATACTGGCCACTCCCGTTGTGAGCGAGGGCAGGATTACCGGCACGGCGATCCTCTTTAGCAGACGTATGAACAGATCACTGAATATCCTGGTGTTGTCGACGAAATCGACAGCGGCGTCCAGCCCGCCACCCAGAACACATCCGCAAACGTCACCAAAAACGAGACCTGTCAGTATTCGCCAAAGCAGACTGACGCGAAGGTACCAACAAAGAAATCCGCCTGATTCTTAATTTTGATTCACTTGCGACACATGCACGTTTTGGTCATACACACAACACTGACCAGGACGCCTGAGGCGGGACTGTCCGACCTGCGGGAGCCGGTTGGTTCCGTTCTCCTTCGTAGCCTCCGGCAGACATCCGCGCAACTACGGGCCGCTGGAGCGCTTGGCTACCGGCGGGGGAGACACGGACGTGGCGTCTGAAAGGCTATGGGGGAGCTCCGAAGCCGCAGGTGGCCCCGGCGCCGTCTATCGCGCCCTTAACCAGCCCCCTACCGCAGGTCGGGACCCCGCTGGAAAGCTCGATCCATCGGCAACGACGTCGCTGATGGCCAAGACCAACTTCATTTCAATTATGGTATTATTAACCGCGAATGTATCGATTTACAAGCTGATTATATCTTAGCGGCTTCATGCGATGCTTCAGCTGAATGTTTCTTTCCCGGTGATCTGACTGTCGCTGCCGCTTCCTCTCCAAGGCACTTCATCGGCGCAACCCTCGATCATGCAATGACTGCCGAATTTCCGATGAGGCATAAGGGAGTGGGGTGGATGGGAGGCGTTGAAGAGGGGAGGATGGGAGGGGGAGGCAGAGAAGGAACAGGATGTTGCAAACTATCGAAAAGTCGGAACATATCACCCAGCGCCGATATCGGAATCTTCCTCTGAGCTGACGGCTCCTGAAGGGCGGCTTTCTCGGGATCTGTTATCCCTCAAATCCGAAAATCAAAAGTTGACGATATATTTCGTGCTTTTTACGCCAGAGTCAACCTCCCATGAACTCTTTTCCTTGAGCGTCTTGGAGGTTCCCCTGTCGAACACTACCAGCCAACCCTCGGTTGCGTTACACATGTCAATATATCCCTGCAACTGTTCAAGGCTTTGTCGCCTCGACATGTTGCCTTTAATTTTTACTTCAATCGGGTATCGTTTTCCCTTATACGTGGCCATGATATCAACGGACTTTCTGTTTAACGCGAATTCTCTGGAGATTTTGGCACCGCCATTCAGCACCCTCTGCAAAAACGAGAAAAGTACAAGAACGCAAAAAGATTCTTTCATCATATTTGCCAAATTTACTTTAGCGTTCAAGAATATTTGTTCTTTCTGACCGGCGTTCGGGATAACGCTAGCCAAATTCGAAAAGGCTTCAACGACACCTGGTTCAGCTTGTATTTGAATCAGGCTTTCAGATGTCGTGAGTTCAGCATTTTCTATCCAATACTCCTGAAATTTTCGAAGCAGCGAACTCATGTGCAGAACTGTTCCATCCATCCACTTGGACGCTAGTTCTATAGGGACTTTGTTCTGCAATATGCCTGAGGACAGAATCCTGAGAATTACCTCTTGATAAATCGGGTTAGATGGACGAAGCGAGCCTATCCCGTCTGGCCCAGGTTTCAGCAGTCCTAGATCCGTGCAGTATCGTATGTCATCTGGAAATACTGTTTTCGGAATGGTTGAAATTCCTGATATCACGGCATCCATAACCATGAGAACCCTTGGTTCCTTTAGCCGTTCCGCGAGCGACCGAAAATGAGTTCTGTTTTCAATAATCAGATCGCTGGCTGTTTCGTCAACGATATTTCCGCAGATATTCTGGGAGTAATCGCCGCAAAGTTTATTGTTTATTATGAGGTAAGCCAAGGCGTTCACAAGCCATGGCTGGCCTTCGGTCCAGTGCCAGGTCCGTTCTATGGCACTGTCATCGAATACCTGTCCGGTTGCTTCGGTATGTTGCCGGTAAAGACTGCAGATTTCGTCTACGGTAAAATCCGGCAAGGACAAAGACTCCGCCCCGATGTTGAATGGACTGCTTGTCCCTGCTGAATAGCCATTGGACCGCATTTCCGTCCTATAATCTACGATATCTCTCATACCAATGAGGATCAATGATTTGGGGAATTTTTTATTTCGCTTGTAACGGTTGACATACCCGTCTCTTATCTGATCCAAAAAAGGGAGTATAACCGACTCTGGCATGGCATCGGCTTCGTCAAAAAATACAATCAGCTCCCTGTCAAGACTATTGCATAAAAATCTCAACATATTTCTGATTCTATATGCGATAGTCATTGTTTTATACGATCGAAGTCCGTCTGCCAAGGATGCAATTTCCGGAATACTTGAGGACTGGACTTCATCGTAAATTACATCGAAAATAAAGTCGAAACTCTTGTCAATCTCCCTTGAAAAGTGCGCGGCATAGAGGGAAACAGTTAACGCATAGTATAGTCCACCGTTATTGATCTTCTCAGTTAACGCATCGATTACGGTTGTCTTCCCGGACTGCCTTGGAGCATGGATTACAAAAAAAAGATTTTGGTCAATCAAATTCAGGATATGGCGGTTTCTCTCCACCGCAGGGACCATATAATGAACAGATGGATCACAAGGTCCAGCAATGTTGAAAGATTTGATATTGTCTTGTTCCATACAATGACCTTCTAGTCCCTGAAATCATTTTGATAGAGAGCCAATCCGACAATCCTAATATCATAATCATAATACCATAAATCGACTGCCAAAACAATTGGTTTTTCGGCTCTTCGCGGAAACGCGAGGGCCTTGCCGCACGCTTCCGGGGCATCAAGGGCACGGTCCGTCAGCCTCTCCTTGAGCCGCGCGAGCCTTTTCCGCAGTAGCGCGGCCCGGTGCGAGCCGCCCTCGTCTGCCTTCAGAAGCTCCTTGAGCCGCTTGAATGCCTTGACGAGCCTGCCGGACAGCCTCTCGTCGGTATCCACGTACCTGCAGACATCGGCGTCGTTGGTCTCGTACTGCTCGCAGAACCTGAAATCCCGGAACAGGTGGGCGAAACAGAGCTGGAGGTCACCCTGGGGGCCTGCTTTTGACGAAGCTGAGGTAGCCGAATAGCAGTCGCACGTGATGACCACGGCGAAGAGGTCGCCGAGGACCTAGACCAGCATCTCGGCGGACCGGGGCCCGATCGCGACGGTCACGGAATCCAGGCATTTGAAGACCCATGCGGACAGTTTCCTGTGCCTGTGGCGGGTCTCGTAGATCTCCGCCCTGGTCTGGCACCTGACGGAATACAGGAGCTCGAGGCAGGCGGGCCTCAGGGCCGCAAAGTTCCGCTTGAGGTTCTTTTCGATGCTGCCAACGCTGATCTTCATGTCGTGGGTCCCGAGGTTGTCCTGAACGCCCCTGGAGGACGCGTGGCAGTTGTACATGAGGTTGACCATCTCCGCGAGGATGTCCGCGCACAGGAGGCCGCCCCCGAAAACGTTTCTGGGCAGTAGAGAGTAAAGGATCCTGTCACATCCGGGACACCTGTAGGCTGAAAATGCTCGATGACCTGCGCCGCTTTCCTGGCGAGAAGCTCGCAATGATCATTCGTAAAGTCATTTTCGGGGCAACTGACCAGTTTCCGTCCGTAGCGCAGCCGCATGCCAGTCTCCTGCCTCTTCCGTAAGAGATGATCGTGGAGCCTTCGCACCTGAAACTTTCCCTGACCTGATATGGCCCGGGTAGCCCCCACCGCCCAGGCCTCCGCTTCGGGCCGTCTTTGCGGGAGTTGGCGGGGTACCGCCCTTTCGGGGCCCACCCTTGCCGAAGGGGGCCTGCAAAGTAGAGACCCACGAATTCGACTGGTCGGGGCGCGGGGCCTCCAATCTATTCTCCAGGGCCTTGAACTTCGCCGTGAGCTCGTCGATTCGGTGCGGCGGCATCCCCGGAAGCCTCATCGAACCTGACCAGGTCCTCTTCCCATTTGGCCAGGACATTTATCCGGCTGGCCAGCCCCTCTTCCAGACCCGACAGGGACCCTTTCGGGCCGGTGAATTCCTCGGGCCTGCTCCATGCCCGCCCCGCAAAGGGCCGGGATGCCGGGCCGATGCCTTCGGACCAGGAAACCGGGCCGTCCCGCATCATTTTCCGAAGCTGTTCGTTTTCGTCGGTCAGAAGGCTGAGCTTCTCCTGAAGTTGGCGGTTGCTCTGATTCTCCTCCCGCCGTCTGGCCTCGCTGAGGTCAAGCTGTTCCCTGCAGGCGGAGAGCTCCTGCCACAAATCGTCTGCCGTCATTCCGGGTCGGGGGATTGAGTTGCGACGTGATTGCAGTGCGCCATAGAGGCGCTCTTGTGCCACTCTGGATTGCCCATGTATATAGGATAAGCTTATGGTGCCACTGGAGTCAATATATAGGTCTCAATAATTCTCTTTGGACCACTATTATCTTCCTGAGCCCTTTGCCTTCAAGAGAGGGGGTACATGGGCACTATGTCACCCCACAGATAGCATGCCACTATGAGACATTATGATTGTGCGTTAACCCCGGACATTTGAATTTTGCGGTGACACTCCATCGGGCATATCGGGCATTGGTTAATCCGACTTGCATAGGGGTACTGGAAGGCGTATTCTTAAGAAGTCATAAATCTATGACTACTTTTTAGTGATCCCAGTAAGTCAACTCCAAAACCGCTTTGGCAATCGAAGGCATTGGTTGTGACAGCGAATGTTCTTTGGAATTACGTAAGACCATTTGGAGGTCAGGCTAGAAGTGTGATGATGCCTGAATGTGAAGATACACCATCGCCTGGCGGCCGATGTCCCTTCACGTGTACTGAACCTTCAGGTTTCGCCGGGGCATCATCTGAGGGGACGAAAGTTCAGTCACCGAGCATCGATTCTCCTCTCTCCCGATGGGCATTATTGCGGGACTTCCGTTCACCGCAACACTTAAAGCCCACCGAATCTGAGAACAGAGAGATGCCTACAGGCGCATCGGCGTTGCCTCCTCCCCCTTTGTGCCGAAAGCTTCTATAACCGGAACGTACTCCTGAAACAGTTCGGCCATCCGAGATGAAGTTGCAGACTGGAAGGCGGCATCACCCGAAGGACCATCTTACGCTTCTGCTACACATCGACAACGGCGTATATCCGACTCGAAGACGATAGGGGACGCAATACAAGGGATGAAACTCCAACAGACGTGACGAGGTCAATTTTCATGCGCAATAAGGCCAAGGACATCTTCACCGGAAATGAAGGCTTCAAGGAATTCATCAAAGGCAACGCCGCGTACGTCGACAAGACCGGTCTGATCCATGACCTTTTCTCCAAGTCGTCGGGCCCGTTCTCGCTCTCGCGACCTAGACGTTTCGGCAAGACACTCCTGCTCGATACGATACAGCATATCGCCGCAGGCAACAGGGACCTCTTCGCGGGGCTGGAGATAAGCAATCGCAAGTATGACTGGACACCCTATGCGGTGATCCGGCTCAGCATGAGCGTGCCTGACTACACCCCCGCTAAGTTCGAGGAAGACCTTCTCGACGTGATCAAGGTCAGGGCCATCAGGCATGGGCTGACGCTCGACGCCAAAAGCCCCGGAACGGCCATCAACGAGCTTATCACCAAGGTCTCGGTCAAACATATGGAACACATGGCGTCCCGTCAGAAAAACGACATGGGGCCCGAATCGGACCCTAAGAACGTCGTGCTCCTGATAGACGAATGCGACTTCCCTTTGAACGCGAACATCCGTGACCCGAAAGCCTTGGCTTCCATAAATGACACTCTCTACAAGTTCTACTCTTCCGTCAAGGGCGGAGCCGACATGCTCAGGTTCACGTTCCTTGCGGGCATCACGGAATTCCTCTTCCGTAGGATGTTTTCAGGCTTGAACGATGACACTGAAATCTCTCTGAATCCCGCCTATTCAACGATCTGCGGGTTCACGGTCGAAGAGATACGGTCGGTCTTCAAGCATCATATGGAGCCGACTTTAAAGATACTGAAAGCCAATACAGAGATGGAACCTGACGCTACCGAAGACGATCTTATGGCTAAACTGCTGTTCTGGTACGATGGCTACAGCTGGGACGGCGCAACCAAAGTCCTTAACCCGTATTCGGTCATGAGCCTTTTCAAGACGGCCACATTCGATGATCACTGGTACAACACCGGGGCATCACGGCTTACCAGCAGACTCGAGCCCGACGATATTGACTATTTCAGCTTGTTCTCAGAAAACCTGTCTTTCGAATCCCGATACTCCGTCACAGACGTCCATACCCCAGATACCGAGAGCCTGCTAATGCAGGCCGGCTACTTGACGATAAGTAACATTACAGGCACCGGTAAAAACAGGACATACCACCTGAAAATCCCGAATAACGAAATCTTCGATGCCGCAAGGACGGAACTGCTCGCCAGGGCGGTCGCTCCACCCAACTCCGCAAAGCCGATGAAATTTATTAACGGAATGTACATTCGTCTTTTAGAGTCTTTCGCCTCGTTAGACGCGGCGGAATCGCAAAACCTGCTTGGCTCAATTTACTCCGGCGTACCGCAACATTCTTCCAAAGGAGAGGACGAATACTTTTACCGAGGGTTGCTTCAGCTACTTCTTGGCTTCGGCAACAATCAGTCGCTGCCGGAGGATCCATCGGATATAGGACGTGCGGATCTGGCGGTGCAGACGCCGAAGGGTGACTGGATTGTCATGGAAATTAAACACGAAAAGGCCGCCGATGGCGGTGACAGAAAATCCCAGCAAAACAAGGCACGCGTCCTTAAACGCCTTAACGTCAACATCAACGCAGCTTTCAGTCAGATACTGGCCAGGAATTACGGGCGCAAATACCTAGGAGGCTCCGCGAAGGTTTACGCCGCCGCCATAGCTATCCACGGGACTTCGGACGTGATGGTGAGGTTCGCTCGCCTGTCGAGGGACCCGACATCGCTCGCGTATTCCCTGGAGGACATAGCCCGCGATCCGAACACCACCCGCCTCTGACCCCCAAACGTTCGGACGGTTTCGGTTCGGGCTTGGGAAGCTCATCCGTATCCACCTCCGGAAATAGAGGGTGTTAGAGGCCTCTAGGAGCCTGTTGCATCAATCGCGACAGCATTGCCGTGAATCTATTAGTTGTGGGTAGATATCATCTTATCTGCCACATTTGCAGTCTCATGTCCTTCATCAAAACCCTTTATGCAACAGGCTCCTAACCCACTCCTACAGCCATCCGGCGAACTCGGGAAAATCCCTTTGCCCCAAACCCGGCCTGATATCCCGCAAGACGAATGCCGCCCTCCGAAAAGTCCCTCTCTAAGCGGCCTTAACGGCTTCTTCACTCCTCTGGAGGACTCCCTTCCCGAGGCAATCCCCAACCCCATAAAGAACTCCAGCTCAAGGGAGCGACCCAACCGCCTCCTCCCGTAATCAGTCCGAAACCCGTCACGGGCCGGTTCATTCCCGTCCTTCGTCACCGGAACGGAGCCGGCCTTCGGCTTGCGTACGGCTCAATCCGTTGATCCGCCGCCTTGACTGTTGTAATATGGCCGCTGAATTCGGAACCCCCGATTCGCAAGGGGGGGAGTGTCGGCCCCGCCGCCCCCGGCTCGAGGCCTGCCCGGAGGCTCGTTCGCCCCGGCTTGAAGTTAGGTGAGCGCCATGGCGGCAAAAGAAAGACAGAATGAAGCGGCCATCTGCCGCAACAAGAAGGCATCCTTCGAATACGAGCTGGGCGAAAGGTTCGAGGCCGGCATAGTCCTCGCCGGCACCGAAGTCAAGAGCCTGCGCATGGGCAAGGCAAACCTCCTGGACGCCTACGCGAAGACTCAGCGCGGTGAAATCTGGCTTATCGGGGCCCACATCAGCCCCTACACCCAGACATTCTTCGATAACCACGACCCCCTGCGCAAACGGAAGCTCCTTCTGCATGCCAAGGAGATCAAGCGCCTGGAGGGCAAGACTTCGGTCAAGGGCCAGAGCATCATCCCGCTCCGGATGTACTTCAAGAACGGCAGAGCCAAGGTGGAGCTGGCGTTAGCCCGCGGCAAGAAGCAGCACGACAAGCGCCACGCCATCAGGGAGGCCGACACCAAAAGGGAGATGTCCAGGGCGGCGGCAGAGTTCAACAGGAGGGGCTGAAACGGCGCTATTCGGGCGGACACTCTTCCGGGGGAGTCACCGTTCCGGAAACAGCCGCTTGCCCGGCGGGCCGTTGCCGGGAGAAACCCACGACCCATGCCGGTTTCCCTGAACCTGCGGATTCCCCGACGTTTTCCGCAGAAGACTGCCCCACATACCCAGGAAGCCGGTCATATCGCTCAGATCGGCAAATCACTCGCGTTTGTCTGCGCCGAGGCCGGCCCCAGTACCCCTTCCGGCAAGGCCGGCCTTCCGGCGGCTTCCATTCCGAAACGCGCCGGGGACCTGAGGAGCGCCATCCGATGTCAACATCTTATTGCGGAAGAACATAGCCTTTGGGATTTTAATTAATGATAACACCAACTTGCCAAACACAACCCCCATCAAGCCGTTGACATCTGAATTAACCGTCAGCGGCCTGAAGCGGGATAGGTCGCCTTTGACATCGAAAAACCTAATATTATCTAATGTTATCGATTGATTATAAATCATCGATTCCCTATGGCCGTTGCCATTACCTTGGAATGCCATACCCTGACACGGCCTAGGAGCCTGTCGCACAAACCTGGGAGCATGTTTCATAAAAAGTTTTGATGAAGTGCATGATGATGAAGGTACTTGATAAAGGATAGTCCCTCAACAACTAATTGATTCATGACGGAACCGAAATAAGTCGGAACGGCAACCCGGGGGAGGCAACGCCCACTGGTCATTGGCCTCTGGGAGTCTTAAGGTTCGCCAAAGCATACTGTATACAGTATCATGATTACCTAATGACACTATTTTGACTGCCGCAACTCCGTTCGGCCCTCGGCGACGAAATCCCTCGCCGACTTGACGATGGCGTCATTTACCTCGGTGGTGCCGCAATTCATGCGACAGGCTCTCGGTTGGCTGTAAGCTTTCCTGACCCGTCGGTAAGCTTCCCTGACCCGTCCGCAACCTTCCCTGACCCGCCATGTGCCGAAACCGTGGCGGCAACCTTCCTTTACCCTGACCGGCCCTGACCGGAGCCCAGACCTTCCCTGACCTGAACCAGCCTTTGCCGGAGCCTTCCTCCGGACCTCCGCCGGCAGCCGCCCGGCGACGCCTAACCCGGCCCGGCGCCTGAATGCCCCGGGGCCCGACGCCTACCTAACGCGGCCTCCCCGGCCCAAACGGCCGGACGCTAACTGATCCCTAATCGCCGCGCGGCACCCCCCGCCGGGCGCAACCCAAGAAAGAAGCAGACGCTAATGTCCAACAAGCAACGCATCCTGGTCTTCGTGGACGAGGCCAACGTCACGAGGGCCGCCTCAAAGAACTTCAACAAGAGCTTCGACTGGCCCAAGTTCCGCGACTTCCTCATAAACTTCGGAGGGACCCCCCGCGAGCTCATCGAGATGGTGGTCTACGTCGGCATCCCGCCGGACCCCAAGCGCAAGGAGGCGCGCCTCCGCTACGCGCACTACCTGAAGAGCCTGGGCTTCCTGGTCTACACCAAGGAGGGCCAGCTCAAGACGTACAACATCCCCAGGAGCCAGCACCGGGACGAGTGGTACAGCCAGAGGGACGCGCCCGTCCGCCCCAACGTCAGGGAGGTCGACCGCTACTACCAGCAGCTCCCCGACTACAAGGCCAACGTGGACGTCATCATGGCCATCGACGCCGTGGATCTGACCCTGAAGATCCGTCCGGACGTGGTGACCCTGGTCACCGGCGACTCGGACTTCGCCCACCTGGCGCTCACCATCCGCCGCGAGGGCATCAAGGTCGAGGTTGCCTCGGCCCCGCAGACACTCTCCTCAGACCTCCGCGTCTCGTCCAACCGGGTAATCGACCTGAGCGAGCTCTTCGCGACCTTCGAGCCTTACGAGCCCAAGAGGCCGATGGAGCTGGATCAGGACAGGTCCCCCGCCTACCGCGACCCGGACGAAGGCGCGTACGCCGACAGGTAGCCATGACCAGCTCGATCCGCTTGTCCGTCGCTTCCAGTCGCCCGGCGGGCCTTGAGCCCGCCGGGCGCTTCGTTTGCGGCCCGGGGGAAGGGGGCTTAGCCGACCCCACGTCGGCAGGGAGTTTTCCGGATCTGCCATGCGATGGGAATGCCCGTCGTGATTACTGCCGATCCTCCCGCCTCAGGCCCTCCGCCGCCGCGCTTCTGGCCGCCCTGTGCGCCCTGTATGTCCTGTGGCCCACGGGACTCCGGGCGCTCCCTAGCGCCCAGAACTTCGGCCCCTACACCCTGACCCAGGACCGCCTGGGCCCGGGGCTGTGGTACTTCCAGATCTTCGAGGAGGCGGGGGACCGGATTCTGGAGAGTCCGGCCGAATCGCTCATGATCTCCCCCATGCTGAACGATCCTCAGAGACTCGTCGGGGAGGCCAGGACCCGCCCGTTCCCTGTGACGGAACGGAACGGCAGCCCCGAGGTGAGAATCACGCGCGAGGACGACCCCGACCGCGAGATCTTCGTCATCTCCCCGTACAGCCCGGACGGGAGCCTCGCGGGGGTGGTCTTCCACGGCGAGGGCTACACGTTCGCGGCGGGGCTGGGCGCCCAGCTTAACCCCCTGGCCGAGGGCGTGAACCTCCTGGGCAAGACCTTCATGCCTTCGGGGCCTCACGGCCCGCGCCTCCAGGCCTCCGAG
The DNA here is from genome assembly GCA_031263485.1 of Deltaproteobacteria bacterium. Taxonomy (GTDB): domain Bacteria; phylum Desulfobacterota; class Desulfarculia; order Adiutricales; family Adiutricaceae; genus JAIRZX01. Next base: position 49,000 of record JAISFS010000243.1, read on the forward strand.
TTCGGCCCGCTGGGGAGCCTGCAGATCCCCGTCTGCTACTTCCTGGGTCCCGAAGGCGAGACCTCGGCCATCTTCCTGAACGAGACGCGGCCGCTCGTCTGGGACCTTTCCGCCTCCCCTTGGACCGTGAGCCTGGCGGGCCCGTTGAGCCCCGACCGCTCGCTCGCGTTCTTCGTCATCTCCGGGGACAGCCTTCCGGAGGTTCGCCGGGCCTTCATGGGCCTGGTCGGACGACCGCCGGTCCCGCCGCGGTCCGTCTTCGCGCCTTGGATAGTCGACACCTCCGGAGCCCCGGGCAGGGACGCAGTGACCCTCCTTAAGGGCTGGAAGTCGCGGTTCCCCTCCGTCCCGCTCGTTGGCGGGCTGTTCCCCGTGGAGGCCAGCCAGCTCCCCTTCGACGAGGCGGCACGGGCCGACGGCCAGCTTATGGCCCCGGAAAGCCCTTACGTGGCCTCTTCGTCGCCCGCCTTCACGGACATGCGCCGCCGGGGCTTTCTGGTCCGCAACGGCTGGGAGGAGGGGGACCCCGCCATCGTGAACTTCGAGGGCCGCCCGTCGGCGCTGGTCGACTATTCCGATCCCGCCGCCGCCACCTACTGGCACAGCCTGGACCGCGCTGCCTCCTATGAGAAGGGCGCCAGGATCTTCTTCTTCAGGGGCGGGGAGCCCGAGACGGCCTCGCCCCTGGGCTGGTACAGCGGCGTGTCCGACCCGCACAGCCATTCCCACTACGCCTGGGCCAACCGCTACTCGCTCAAGTGGATGGAGGGCTTCAGGCTCGCGACCGGCCAGCGCCCGCAGTTCTTCGGCGGGGCGCCCGCCAGGAGCTTCCTCATGGTCCGCGCCGGCATGGGCGGCATGGGCCGCCACGGGGCCGGGGTATACACCCAGGAACCATCGCTGGGAAGTTCCCGTGTGGGAGGCCAGGCCAGAAGCCAGTCCGCCCTGAGCGGCATAGACTATTACACGACCGACGTGACCCAGTACCTCGCGCGCTGGGCCGCGGACGGCCCTTTCCGCACCATGTACGAGGGCTGGGGCGCCCGGAACATCCTTTTGAACCTGCCCCTCCTTCTGCCGGACGCGTTCATAGACGAGCCCTGGGCCCGCCAGCTGGTGGAGTTCAAGTCCAGCCTGGAGCCTTACCTCTACTCGCTCGCGCACCAGATAGCCGAGAGCGGGGACCCGCTCGCGGCCCCGCTCCTCTACTCCTTCCAGGACGATCCCGGCGCGCGCTCCCGCTCGCTGGAGTTCATGCTGGGGCCGTGGATGTTGATTGGCGCGGGATCGGGCGGCGGCGGGGTGGCGGATCTGGAGACCGCCCGCGTCTACGTGCCCGCGGGCCGCTGGTACGACTTTTTCGCGAACGAGGTGATAATCCAGGAGACGGGCTCGGAGATCAGGCGCCCCGGCAAGGTCTCCGGCTACCTCATGCCGCCCGTCCTTCTCAGGGAAGGCGCGGTGGTGCCATCAAGGAGGGCGGGCCGACCCGAGGGGGAGGAGCTCTCGGTCAAGATCTTCCCCGGACCCCCGACGAGCTCGTTCACGCTCTATGAGGACGACGGTCAGACCGAGGCCTGGAGGCGCGGTGAGCTGATGACGACGGCGCTGGAGCTTCAGACCGCGGCGCCGGAGGATTCCGACGGCCAACCCACCTACCGCTTCACCGTGAGGGCCCGCAAGGGCCAGGCGCCCGGAGCCTCGCCCAGGCGGCGGTTCATCCTGGAATTCCTGGGGATCGGCAACCCCGGCACCGCCCTCTTGGACGGCGAGGTCTACGACCGCACCGCCAGCCTGGACGATCTGGAGCTCAAGGATTCG
>JAISFS010000249.1 GCA_031263485.1 Deltaproteobacteria bacterium
CCTGGGAGCGGACGGCGGGCGACGGCGACTCGAGGACGCTTTTCGCGTGGAGATCGTTGGCCTGGCTCCATGCCGCCATGGGGGACTCCGACGCGGCGCTCGGGATCCTCTCCAGCAAGGCAGAGGCGTTCAGCCGCGCGGCGCTTCTGGCGGACGAGGGACTGTTCGGCTACGGGGACCTCAAGATCCCGTATTCCGGGCTCTTCCGCCCCCTATGGGACTTCGAGGCTATGGACGGGGAGACCGAAGCCTTGAGGGATGAGGCTGAACGGCTTTCGGAAGCGTTGCGCCACGCCCCCGTCCCCGACTGGGACGGGGCGGTTGAGGCATGGGATACCGTAGCCTCCAGGGCATCGCTCGTCCTGGGCAAGGACGATCCGAGGACTCTCGCGGCCCGTGCCCGCAAGGCGCGCCTCGGCCTGTTTTGCGAGGACGGCTTCCCTTGCAGTTACAGGTACGTTGATGATACGGCTTCCGTGCTGGGCGACGCCATGGGCGGGGATTCGCCCGAGACGCTGTACGCCAACGAGACCGTGGCCCTTTGCATGTTCGCGTATGGTGAAGCGGAAGGGGGCAGGACGCTTCTCGCGGACGTCCTGGACAGCTCCTTCGGGACCCTGGGCGAGCTGCACCCGCAGACGATGTCCGCCAGGGGCACGCTCGTCTGGACATATGCCGTGGCGGAAAGGAGGGCGCGAGTCTTCGCGGCCGCCATGGCCGACCCCGCCATGCCCGTGAGCGGCGGGGCCGACCCCGCCATGCCCGTGAGCGAAGGGCCAGCGACCGACGGGCCGGGGGTCGCCGGAGAATCGGAAGGCGGGCTTTACCGGCCCGTCTGGGACTTCGCGCCAATGAGCGAGGAGGCCGAGGGATTGAGGCGCGCGGCGGAGCGTTTTTCCGACGGGAACCACGTGGAGGAGAATGCAGTAGAAGCTTGGTGGGAGCTCACCGATTACGCGGAACGCGAATACGGCGCGGACGACCCCAGGACGCTCGCGGCGCGGAACCGCCTGGTGCGCCAGGCGTACTACTACTTTGGGGCGCAGGAGGAGGAAGCGGAGGAGCTCTCCATGGGGCTCGCGGAAGCCTTCGGCAACGATTCGGCCGAATCCCTGTACGCCAGGGAGACCGCCGGACTGGGCATGATCGCGGACGGGCGGAAGGTCTCCGGGGCGTTGGCGCTCTTGAGGGACGTCGCCGGCGAGTCGGAGCTGGAGCTGGGCCCTGACCATCCGCAGACGCTGTCCGCCAGGCGCTCGCTTGCCCTGGCCGCGTGGGGGGCGGGGGACCGCGATCGGGAATCGGCCGCCAGGGCGGCGGAAGAGCTCGAGCAGGTCTCGGTCGCGCAGGCCGCGGCGTTCGGGCGGGGCCATCCCGAGAGCCTCGCGACCGGGCGTCTCCTGGCGAAGGTTCTCCTGGAGTCCGGGGACCGCGAGGCGGCGTGTGGGGCGTATGCCTGGGTCTTGAGGTTGTCGGAGCTCTCGCTCCCGCCCGCCGCCCCCGACGTCCTCGAGACGCGGGAGACCCTGGCGAGGCTCTTGGCGGCGCGAGGTGATCTCGCCGCCGCCCGCGATCTCAGGGTCAGGCAGGTCGAGGAGCTTTTGAAGGCGAAGGGGGAAGACGACAGGGATACCCTGTTCGCGCGGCTGGATCTCTCAAGGGTCCTGGTGGACATGGGCGAGCTCGAGGAAGCCCGGGACGTGGTGGCGGGCATGACGGAGGCCTGGGAGCGGACGCGGGGCGACGCCGCCATCAGGGACCTTTCGGCGTGGGGCTCGCTGGCATGGCTCGATGCCGCCTTGGGGGACGCCGACGCGGCGCTCGCGATCCTCTCCGGCAAGGCCGAGGCGCTCACGCGGCCCACAAGGGTGTTTCGGGGCGCGTTCCTCTACGGCGGCTTCCCGTCATGGTATTGGGAGCTCTACCGTCCCGCGTGGGATTTCGGGCCCATGGACGAATCGGACGAGTCGCGGCGGGTGGAGGCGGACAGGATTTCGGACGGGATGCGCTACATGCATCCCGGCGACTGGGTCGCGCGGGGGGCCTGGGCGGAACTCGCCGCCCGCGCAGAGGAGGATTACGGCGCGGGAGATCACAGGACGCTCGCGGCCCAAAGCCGTGTGGCGCGCCTGTACCTTTACTCCGACTTTCCGGAGTTCTGGCTCGATATCGAGGGGGCGGCTGCGGAGGAGGCCGCCTCAGCGTTCGCCGACGCCTTGGGAGCGGATTCGTTAGAGGCCCTGTACGCCGCCGAGACCGCGGCCCTCTGGCGGCTCGCGCGCGGGGACGCGGCGGGGGCGAGGAAGCTTCTCGAGGACGTTCTGGACAGGTCTTCAGGGACATTGGGCCAGCGGCACCAACAGACGATCTCCGCCAGGACCTCGCTCGTCTGGGCCGACGCCGTGGCGGAGAGCAAGGAACGCTCCGCCGCGGTCGCCCGTGAGACGGGGGACAGGCGGTACCGTCCCGCCTGGGCATTAGGGCCCATGGGCGAACGGGCCGAGGGATTCCGGCGGGATGCGGAGGGGCGTTCCGACTTCGAGCCTGCTCTTGCCCGGGCCGCATGGTCGGCGGTCGCGGACGAGGCGGAACGCGAGTTCGGCTCGGGCGATCCCAGGACGCTCGCCGCGCGGAGCCGTATGGCGCGCCTGGCTCTCCGTGAGCGCCAGACCGTTGCGGGGCGTGAGTTGCGGGAGGGCGGTACGCCTGCGGGGCATGACCTGCCGGAGGGCGGGACGCCCCTTCGCATTACCCTTGGCGCCTCGGAGCTTGTGGCGGACGCGGGGACACTCGCATCGTCGCTCGGGGAAGCCTTAGGCGATGATTCGCCCGAAGCCCTGTTTGCCCGCGAGACCGAGGGGCTAAACAAGCTTGCGGACGGGGACGCCTCAGTTGCCTTGCGGATCCTACGGGGCGTCTATGTCATGTCGGAGCTGAAGCTGGGCCAGTACCACCCGCAGACGCTGTCCGCCGGGCGATCGCTCGCGCTGGCGGCAATGGCGGCGGACGGCGGCCCCGGGCCGGCGGCGAGGGAGGCGAGGGAACTCGCGCGGATTTCTGAGGCGCAGGCCGCGGCGTTCGGGCCGGAGCATCCCGAGCGCCTCGCGACAGAGCTCGTCCTGGCCGAGGCGCTCCTGACATCCGGGGACATGGCTGCGGCGCGCGAGACTTTTGCCGGGCTCATGGGGCCTCTGGGACGCCGGCTCCCCTCTGCCGCCCCGGACCTTGTAAGGGCGACTCTCGCGCTGACGCGGATAATCATTGGGGAAGGGGCGCCCGCCGCCGCCACCGATCCCGTCTCCACGCGTTCCGGGGCGCCGGAAAAGGCCAACGGGGATGCTGATCCCGAAGCCCCGGTCGCGGAGAGATCCATCGGCCTCCCTGACCGGCTCGAAGACGTGGCGGGAGACGGCGACACGGGAGAAGGCGGCGCGGGACTTGAGAGCCTCTCCTCCGAAGCAGAGCTTCTCGGACACGAGACGGAAAATGACAGCCCAGAGGCGCTGGAAGCCCTGGCCAGGCAGGCCAGGGCCCGGTTCGCCGCGGGCGACAGCGAGGCCGCCCTGGAGGGGTTCAGGCGGGTGGTCGACGCGCGGGAACGGCTCGCGGGCCCGGACGCCCCGGAAACCCTGGAGGCATTGGGCGAACTGGCCCGGACGCTCCTTGCATCGGGAGACCATGCGGGCGCGAAGGACGCGTTCGATCGGCTGGGGGAGGCCGTCTTGAGGAACGCGGACTCGGAAGGCATCGGAGGCGAGGAAGGCTCGGAAGAAGAGGAGGCGCTCGCGGCGGAAAGCAGGCAGGCCCTGGCGCTCTTCAAAGCCGGGGACTATGTCGCCGCTCGGGACAGTTTCCGGCGGGTGCTTGCGGCGCTGGAACTCTCCCAGGGGCCTGACCATCCGGAAACGCTAGTCGCCAAAAGCATTCTCGCGGTCGCGCTGGACGCCGCGGGGGAGCCTGCTGCCGCCCGGGACATGCTAGCGGAGATCCTTGATGCGCGGGAACGCGTCCTGGGCCCGGAGCACCCGGACACGCTCGCGGCCAAGGAAAATCTCGCGGTCGCACTGGGGAAACTGGGCGAAGGCGCGGGAGCGCGTGACCTTTTGGCGGAGGTCCTGGAGGCGCGGGCTCGCATCCTGGGGCAGGAGCATCCGGACACTCTCAGGTCGATGCGCGATCTCGCTGACGCGCAGACGGAACTGGGCGACCGCACGGGTGCGCGGGACCTCAGGGAGCGGGTCCTTGAAGCCCGGGAGCGCACCTTGGGACCGGACCACCCGGACACCCTCGAGGCCATGCAAGATCTCGCGGGCGAGCTGATGGGACTGGGCGACCCTGCGGCCGCGCTGGACCTTATGGAGCGGGTCCGGACGGCGCGGGAGCTGGCTCTGGGACCGGATCATCCGGATACCCTCACCGCCGCGAACAACCTCGCGTTCGCGCAGATGCGGCTGGGCGACAACGCGGCCGCCCGGGACGGGTTCCGGCGGGTCATGACGGCCTGGGAAGACGCGGTGGGGCCGGATCACCCGAACGCCCTGACCGCTAGGACCAACCTCGCGGCGGCGCTGACGGGCCTGGGCGAGTACGCGGCCGCGAGGGTCCTGCAGGAACGGATCCTTGAAGCGGAGGGGCGCGCCCTGGGGCAGGACCATCCGGACACCCTCCTGGCGGCGCAGGGCCTCGCGACGTCTATGATGAACCTGGGCGATTACGCGGGCGCTCGGGATCTGCTGGGGAGGATCCGGGAGGCGCGGGAGCGCTCCCTGGGGCCGGGGCATCCCGACACCCTCAGGACGGTGCGCCATCTCGCGGTCGCCCTGGAGAGACTGGGCGACCACGCGGCCGCGCGGGACCTCCTGGCGCCTTCCCTGGAGGTGCAGGAGCGCATCCTGGGGCCGGACCACCCGAACACCCTCGAGACCGCGGACAGTCTCGCGAGCGCGCTGATGCGGCTGGGCGACTACGCGTCCGCCCGGGACCTCTTCGCGAGGGTTGCGGAGGCGCGGGAGCTGGCCCTGGGTCCGGACCATCCGGACACCCTCGCGGCCTTGAACAATCTCGCGGCCGCGCTGGATTACCTGGGCGAATACGCGGTCGCCCGTGATATCTTGGCGCGGGTCGCGGAGGCGCGGGAGAGCGCCCTGGGGCCGGATCACCCGGATACCCTGAAGGCTAAAGGCAACCTCGCGGCGACGCTGGAGGATCTGGGCGATCTCGCGGAGGCCCTGGCGCTGAAGGAGTCGGTCCTCAAGACGCAGGAGCGCGCCTTGGGGCAGGATCACCCGGACACCCTGACCACGAAGCTCAACCTCGCGGTATCGCTGGAGAGCCTGGGCAACCGCGCGGCCCCCCGGGCGTTCCTGGAATCTGTCCTGGAGGCGCGGGCGCGCCTGCTGGGCCCGGATCACCCCGACACGCTCCTGGCGATGAGGAACCTCGCGGTCGCGCTGGGCAACCTGGGCGTGGACGCGGAGGCGCAGGACCTGATCGCGCGGGCGCTCGCGGCGCAGGAGGCGGCCCTGGGCCCGGATCACCCGGACGCCACGGCCTCCCGGATAATCCTCGCCGGCGCGCTCTGCGGCTCGGGCGACCCCGCGGCGGCCCGCGACCTGCTGGAACTGGCGCTGGATGCGATCGACCGGACGGAGGGGCCCGTGAGCTTGAACCGCATCGAGGCCAAGCTGGGTATGGCCGAGGCGCTCTCCGTCCTGGGCGATGCCGAGGCGGCTGTCGGCGAGGCGCGGGGCGCCTTGGAGACCGCCCTGACGGGCTACGGCCCAGAGCATCCGATAACGGTCCGGTCCGCCTTCCTCCTCGGTCTGGTCCTGCTGGACTCGGGCGATGCCGCGCAGGCCGTCTTTTTCCTCAAGACTGCGGTGGACGCCGCCCAGAAGACGCGCGCGGGGCTGGCGGGGCTGTCCCGCGAGGAACGGCGGGACTGGCTCGAGAAGGTCAGCGGCTGTTACCGCGCTCTCTTCAGAGCGCTTCTCGCGGCGGGGAGGCCGGCTGAGGCGCTCGTGGCGCTGGACCTCATCAAGGAGGACGAGCTGGGCGGGATGGACCCGGCGGCCAGGCGACCGGCTGGAGGCGGCGGGCCGGAGCGGGGCGGCGCCTCGGGGGGCGTGCTCGCCGAAGCTGTTGGCGCGGTCGCCGGGGCAGGAAACGACCCATTCGAGAGGGCGGGGGGCGCGGTAGGCGGAGCGGGAGGCGCGTTCGCCGTGTCGGGAGACGACCTGTTCGAGGGCACCCCAGACGGAGAGGCGCGCCGCGCCTACCTGGAGGCGGTCGTGACAGACGCGCGGGCGGGCGCGGAACGCGCGGCGCTCACGGAGCGCCTCGCGGGCGGGGATCGGCTTTCCGGGGACGACATGCTCCGCCTGGAAGCGCTGAACGCCATGACCGGCGAGGCGCGGAAGACATTCATGGATTTCTGCGACTCGCTTCCCGGGCTCCTGGGCGACGCCGCAGGGATCCCGGCGGCATCCGCCGCCCGCAACCTCGCGGCCCGCCAGGCCACCTTGAGGGAGATGGGAGCTGGCGCGGTCCTGATCCATGCCCTCTCCGCCGAGGACGCGCTCCATCTGGTGCTGGTCACCCCGCACACGATAACCGTAAGGGAGTCGCCAGCTGGGCGAGCGGAGCTCGATGCCATGGCGGTGGAGTTCAGGGGGCTCCTGACCGACCCGGCATCGGATCCGCGTCCGGCGGGCAAGCGCCTCTACGATGCGGTGATAGGCCCGCTGGAGAGGGAACTCGCGGGTGCCGGGGCCGAGACCCTCATGCTCTCGTTGGACTGGACACTCCGCTACGTGCCGATGGCGGCCCTGTGGGACGGCGAGAGGTGGCTCGCGGAGCGCTGGCCCTCGGCGATCTTCACGGAATCCTCGGTGGACAAGCTGAGGACCCCTCCGCCTGAGGGGGAAATCCGTGCGCGGGCGCTGGGCGTCACCCGCGGCTGGCCGGGTTTCCCGGCGCTTTCCGGCGTGGCCGAGGAGACGGCGGCCGTGGTCGCCTCGGACGGCGTTTACGGAGAAAATTCCGGGGCGGGCGAGGCGGGCGGAAACTCCGATCGCGGAGGCGACAGCGAAGGCGCCGTTGTTGGCACGGGCGGCCAGGTCATCGGCCCGCACGGTGTCCCTGGCGGCGTAGGTGGCTCGGACATTGGCCCGAACGGTGTACCAGACGATGCGGACGGTCCGGACATCGGCCCGGGCGGCCTGGTCGTTGGTACGGACGGGTCGCACGGCGGTTCGGATTCCGCGAGCCGGGGGGTGCTGCAGGGCGAGCGGCTTCTGGACGCGGACTTCACGCGCGGCGCCCTTTCCGCGAGTCTGGCCTCCCGTGCGCCGGTAGTGCATGTCGCGAGCCACTTCAGGCTGGATCCCGCGAGCCACGATCGCACGGAACTCCTGCTGGGCGACGGCTCGCTCCTGAGCCTGAGCGCTATCGAGAGGGCGGGGGATCTGGACTTCACCGGCGTGGATCTCCTGACGCTGTCCGCCTGTGACACCGCCTCGGGGACGCTCCGCGGGAACGGCAGGGAAGTGGAGAGCTTCGGCGAGGTGGTCCAGCGGGCCGGGGCCTCTGCGGTGCTCGCCTCCCTGTGGCCCGTCTCGGACGGGGCCACAGCGGAGCTCATGGGAGAGTTCTATCGCCTGCGCTACCTGGAAGGCATGGACAAGGCGCGGGCGCTGCAGGGCGCCCAGCTCTCGGTCATGCGCGGGGATGCGGGGATGAAGGGACTCGCGGCGCGAGGGACGGCGATAAGCGCGGCCGGCGCGTCAACGGCCGCCGTTTCCGGGACGGAAGCCCCGTACTGGGACGGCACGGGCTACTCGCACCCCTACTACTGGGCGCCGTTCGTGGTGATGGGGAACTGGAGGTGACGGGGGAGTTGGCGGCCTGTAGCACGTACGCGTGGATTACTAGAATTGTCGGATCGCGGTGCGTTGGCGGAACGTCGTCCCTCGCGGTTCGAGGGGGCTTTCTTGCGAGCCAGGCCTGGGGGGGACCTCTGGCGGCATTGTCGCGCTCAATGCGGTTTACCCCGACTTTGGAGGCGTTAAAGCTCGTTTTCTGTCCGCAAAATCTCGTCCATGAACGGGTTGTCGCATTCCAGATCGGAGCAAGAGCACGCCAGCGGTGCCAGCCAGGCTCTGTATCCTTGGGCTAAGCATAAGGCTTCGTGCCGCACTTGGAAATCCCGCCATCGGACAAATCACCCCGGAATAAGAACGAGATATCCACCTTGCTCAATTCCAGAGCGGTACCTTTAACATAGGAACAGGACAGGAAGACCCGATCGATCCAACGGGCATTACCGCACGGGCCGCTGATGCGTATCTTCCGGTTTCTGCACAGACGGCTTCAATGTCAATGATCATGTCAACGCCCTCTTGCTCCGGTAATGGAGACTCGATGCTTCCCGTATCATTGCTCTCTGCGACATGATCCTTTTGTGATCGGGATGACGTTCTTGCGGCTTAAGCCAATGTCGATAAAAAATTCAGAATTTTTATTGAAAGCGATAACCCATATGGAAATAAAAATTTATATAAAGAAGTGAGAGACGGGCAGGCGTCCATGAAACGCAATAACGGGATCCGTTCTGCATCTGGATTCGGAGTTCTTCAGCGGAAACCTGCAGGCGAGTATCAGGAGTCCTTCGGTCTTTCCGTCTTTTCGGGATCGAAGAAGCGCGCCGCCACCTCGTCTTTGCCGCGGATCGCCAGAGCCAGGCAGATGACATGGCAACCTGCCGCCCTGTGAGGCGCGATGTAATCCTCGATGAGAATCTGATTCTCGGCTTCATCGAGGGCGGTCACGAGTTCTTTCGCCGCGCGGGCATCATCGTCCTTGTCGCTGTCACCGTCAACCCGGAGGTATTTGAGCTCGATTACCACGCGGACTTTATCGTCAAGGAGAACGACCATATCGGACCGGCCATCGCCTGTCGGCACCTCGCTCAGGATCTCGAGCCCAGAGGCAAGAAATGCCATGTGGAGCATGGAATGAAAACGCTTTTCTGACGATTCTTTCTGAAAATAAGTGACTGCGGCAAGAAGATCGTGCAACAGCCTGGCCGTTTCCTTCGAGTCTTCTTTCAACAGGGCGTTCGGAAATTGATCAGCGAAACCGTCGAAATCATCGTCGTCCAAGTCGAAAGCCAGCTTGAAGAATGAAGTCTGGTAGTTCAGGTCGACCTCCATGTTGGGGGTCGTGAACGTGAACGCCTTGACATTGATCTTTTGGCCTTTTCTGGACACTTCCTTGAGCACTTGGCGGTCGATGGTCAAGTACCCGCTATGAAACAGCACGGGGACAGGCGCGAGCTTTCCGAGTTCGGATTTCCCGATCTGACGTGTGGTATAGCTGTCGAGCTTGGGTTGAAAGAATTTCAAGGGTTTTTTCCTCACCAGCGCGGTGAGGTGGGACGGTTGCCCGGATGACGTCCAGAACTCGTCAAACGTTTTCGCGTTAAAGAAATTAAGTATCGAGTATGGATTCAGAACGTGCTCATCGCCGAGCCAGTTGTATCCGTCGTACCAGTCCAGGATCTTCGCCTTCAGCTCCGTCTCATCGGCATTCTGGTGGATTTCACCGTTTTGCTTTAGTTTTCGGAGAGTCTCTTCGAACCTGCCGCTGAAAAGGGAATCGAGATCCGAGACGCTGAATCCGCAGACCCCGGCGAATTCCGGCATAAGGGAGATGTCCGTGAAGCTGTTCGGCCCGGAATCCAGGGAGGTCATGGCGAATCTGGTTATACCCGTGACAAGGGCAAAACGAACGAAACTCCTGAATTTTTTTATGGCCGCGTAAAAATCGTGAAGGATAGCGCGGTTGCCCAAGGAAAGCTTACGGTCTGCAATATGCCTGGTGACGGGGGCATCGTACTCGTCGATAAGGATAACGGTTCCGACTCCATGTTGTCTGGCGAGTCCCTCCAGCAACTCCTGCAGCATGTCATCATATGAATTGCCGGAAATCTTGACGTTCATTGCTTCTGCCGCGCGGTTCAGGTCCCTCTTGATCTTGACGGAAAGGTCGTTGGGTACGTAGATTTCGGCGTAAGCCATGTTGAACCGCAGAACAGGATACCTTTCGAAGGCGTAACCGCCGCGGGTATCGATCCACAGTCCCTCGAACAGCTCCCTGTTGCCCAGAAAAAGTTCCTCGAGCGTGTCGATGAGGAGGGTCTTGCCGAACCGCCTTGGCCGGGACAGAAAGAGCAATTTCGGACCTTCGGTGAGACGGTGGATATATTCGGTTTTGTCCGCGTAAAGAAAATTCCCCTGTATGATCTCGCGAAACGGCGGATCGCCAAGAGGCAGATCTTTCGCTTTTTTTTCGGCAACGCTTGCGCGACTCTCCCCTGTCTCTGCCATAGCCAAGTCACTCTCCTTCACGAAGGCATGCTCGCTTCGGTGGGCTCGTGGAAACCGGAACACATGCCAATTCAACGGCTTAAGGCGGAAAAGCATAACTGTCTTAAGAACAAGAGAATGATATCAGTGAGATATCAAACGCAACCCCCTCGAGGTGTTGACATTTTGATCGGCCTATCCAGAACCATATTATCATAAATACAGTGACTGCGATAGTCCAGTAGCCCAGCTTCTCCTGGCTCCCCGGCCAAATACAGCTTGCGACCTGACGGTTACGTTCCGGGCGGGGCCTCCCCTCCGGCAACAAGCCCTCGAATCCCACGGGCTTCAAACGAGGGGGATGGGCGAATGAGCCAGCCCCGCCCGGAGGACGCCCGGTCCTGTCCTGCTCCGGGCCCGGACTGGCAAAGTCCGCTAGTCTCCCCTCCTGTTCCTGAGTCGCCGGGAGGATGGGGAACGGATTCTGAGATCGAGCTTTTGCGGAGTATCGGATCCTAATGGTCGGGGATAGTCTGCAGGCAGCCGGATGCCGCACCGGAACGTGGGCTCAAATAACCCCATCCCTCATTTGGGGTTTTCAAGGAAAGCCGTTCCAAGCCGCAGGGATATCGGTCAGGCGTTTGGAGCAAAGTCGTACCATGTGGCCTTTGCCGTTAGGGAAAGGATGTAACTTGACGCGCGGCGGAATGAAATCCGATGCCATTTCAGATACCCCGCGGGCACCGTTAGCGCCGCGATGTAGTCGTGTAGTACGTCCTTTGCATATGCGCTCATCGTCAACGGAAAGCATTTTCCACGGTCCGACGATATCAACCGGAGCGACTTCCAGTCGCGGCCGGGACTGACCGCTTGAGGCCAGCTGGCGAGAGCTTTGGACTCCGTTCGGCCTTGCGGGAGGCCGTGGACAGCTGCGGGAAAGCTGTCCGGGGTCAGCCTCCCGAGAGCGAATCCGGAGGGCGGCTGGCACCGTTTCAAACGGTCCGGAGATCCCCGGGAAATGTCAAAGGCTAAATGCTTGGATTTATTCATAAAAACAGCTATGCGGTTCCACTTGCCCGGGTTTTGCCCGGCCGCATCGCCAATGGCTTTGATCGGGGGCTTTGCCCTTCTTCGCGCCATGCCCGTGATCCGCCTTAACGTTCCTTACTCACCTAATACCATTTTAGACTCTCACGTCGAACCGGTTGACTTGTTCTGAAGCAAATGATAATCGTTGGAGGCGGCTCCGGTAACGCGCCGCCGCAAGCATTTTGCCCGCTTTTCTGAATTCTCCGTACTCTGCGCACTCTCCGACCATTCCATCGGTCGTTCTCACGCCTTGACGATCGCGAGAACGCGCATGAACCCGCATGACGGGGTATCGCTTGCGGTACCCGCGCCGAAGGCCGCAACCGGTTGAGCTCCGGCGGCCCTAGAGCGCTGAGGCCTGCCGAGCCAGGAGACTGCCGTGACTCCCGAAACCCCGAGAGAGCAGGACCGTCAAGCCTCCCAGCCGCTCAAAGCGTGCGCCGTTCGGAGATTTGTCCTGCTGTTGTCCTTGGCATTTACCTTAGCTTCCAGCACCTCGCGGCCAGACGGGGGGTCGGGACAGGCGGCGGTGTCCGCGCCGGACTCGGCCCAGTCCCAGTCTTCCGGAACGGTCGAGACGTCTCCGGCGTCCCCTGAAGCTGACGAGGCATTCCCCACCAAGGACGCGTCCCTCCCCAAGACGGACGCGGCTTCACCAGAAACGGACGCGTCCGTCGCGGATCCGGACGGCGGATCGCCCGGGCAGTCTCGGCAGGACCCCGGCTCCTCCGGGAACGCGCCGGAATCCAAAGCGCCTGAAGGCGGGGCGGGCATCGCGCTCGCGAGGGGATTGAGTTGCGGTCGTTACCTTCCCCCATGGTCCTTCGAGCCGATGGACGAGGCGACCGAAGACATGAGGCGGGAGGCGGAAAGGCTTTCCGACGTTGAGCGCGTTGCTGACCTCGATCACTCGACGACGATCCTCGCCGACTGGCGAGCGAAAGCCGTGAACGCCTGGCTGGAGGTAGCCGTGCGCGTCCATGACGAGAACGGCGCGGGCGATCACAGGGCATTCGCTGCCGACAGCCGCCGGGCGCGCCTTCTCCTTCTTTCCGGTGCCAACCACCGCGACGCCGAAAACGAGGCGGCGCTGGCGGCCTTCGCGTTCGGCGCCGACTTTGGCGAGGATTCGGCCGAGGCGCTGTACGCCCGCGAGACGGTGGCCCTGTGCCGTCTCTCTCAAGGGGACGCAACGGGGGCGAGGGCTCTCCTCTCCGCCCTGCTCGACGGGGCTTCCGGAGCATTTGGCGAACAGCACCCTCAGACCGCGTCCATAAGGAGCGCGTTCGCCCTGGCCGAAGCCGCGGCGGAAGGGAAGGCGCAGGGCTTCACGCTCGCCGGGGGGCCGGGGGACAGGCTGTACCGGCCCATCTGGGAATTCGCGCCCATGAGTGAGACGGCCGAGGGATTCAGGCTTGCGGCCGAGGGGGTTTCCGACGAAGCGCCGGAGAATGCGGCTGCGGCATGGTCGGCGGTCGCCGATTTCGTGGAAAGCGTATACGGCGCGAGCGACCTCAGGGCGCTCGCGGCGCGGAGCCGCCGCGAGCGCCAGAGCCTCCTTTCCGGCGGCGATCCCGAGGAGGTCGCGACCCGCGCGAAGGAGTCGGCCGACTGGCTCGCGGAGGCCTTGAGCGAGTTTTCGGCGGAGGCCCTGTACGCACTGGAGACGGCCGCGCTGGCGAAACTCGCGGGCGATCGAACTTGGTCCGCGGATTCGGATCTCGCGAGCGTCTTCACCGCTTCCGCATGGGGACTGGGTTGGGAACACCCGCAGACGCTTGCCGCCACTCGTTCGCTCACGCTGGCCGGCGGGCTGGAGTCGGTCGTCACCGGGCTCGAGTTCCTCTCGATGGAGCAGGCGGTGGCGTTAGGGCCGGAGCATCCCGAGCGTCTCGTGACCGAGCTGGCCCTGGCTGAAGCCCGCCTGAAGTTCGGGGATCGCGCGGGGGCGCGGGAGACGTTAACGGGCTTGATCGGGCCGTTGGAGCGCTGGCTCTCGCCGTCATCCCGGGACGTCCTTACGGCCCGCCTTGCCCTGGCGGTGCTCCTTGCGGAGGACGGCCGTCTCTTCGAGGCGCGCGGCCTTCTGTACAGGCAGGTCGAGGAGCTGACGCGTCTCAAGGGAGAGGATGATCTTGAGACGTTGGACGCGCTGGAACGCCTGAGCGGGGTCCAGGCGGAGCTTGGCGAGTTCGCCGACGCACGGGACGGGATGAGGCGCGTGACGGAGGGCCGGGAGCGGGCATCGGGCGGGACGGGCCACGACGTGATCAGGGCGTTCAGGACCCTTGCGAGGTTGCAGGCGCTCGCCGGGGACAGCGATGCGGAACTCGAGGCCCGCCTTCGCCTGGTGGAGGCCCTCGACTGGAATTACGGCGCGAACAGCCCGGAGGTCCTGGGCGCCTTGGTCGAGGCGCGGGACGCCCTGGAGGCGGCCGTGGCGGGCTACGGCCCCGAGCATCCGCAGGTCTCCGGGGCTGCCTCCAGGCTGGGTTCGGTGTTGATGGACGCGGGGGAAGCCGCGCAGGCCGTCTTTTACCTGAAAACCGCCCTGGATGTCGCCTGGAAGGCCAGGCCGGGACTGGCGCGGCTTTCCCCCGATGAGCGGGGGGCCTGGATAGCCGCGGTCAGGAACGGCCACCACGAGCTATTCGCGGCGCTCCTGGCGGCAGGCAGGCCCGAGGAGGCTCTCGTGGCGTTGCGGCTCCTAAAGGAGAACGAGCTGGGCGAGATGGATCCTGATCCGGAATCGCGAAGGGTGCCGCCAGAAGGTGCCTTGAACCTGGAGAGTAACGCCTGGTCAGACGGCGGAAGCCATGCTGGCGGAATCCCAACGGGGCCGGAAAACGGAATCCCAACAGGGCCGGAAGGCGGAACCACCTCGGGGACGGAAGGCGGAATACCCGCCGGGACCGAAGGCGGAATACCCGCCGGGACCGAAGGTGGAATCCCCTCGGGGCAGGAAGTTTTAAGCCCTGCTGGTTCAGAAAGCGATCTCTTCGAAGGCACTCCCGACTTGAAAGCGCGACACGCCTACCTTGAAGTTGCCGATTCCGATGCACGGGCGGGCATGGAACGTGCCAGACTCGCGGAACGCCTCGCCAGCGAAGGCACGCTTTCCGAGGATGACAGGATCCGTCTGGACGAGCTGACCGCCAGGGCCGGGGAGGCGCGGAAGGCATTCTTGGACTTCTGCGATTCGCTTCCCGGGCTCTTGCGCGAAGGCGCGGGAGTTCCGGCCGCGGCCGCCGCCCGGAACCTTGCCGCCCGCCAGGCGACCTTGGCGGAAATGGGCGCGGGAGCGGTCCTGATCCATGCCGTCTCCTCCGAAGACGCGCTCCACCTGGTGCTGGTCACCCCCCACGCGATAACGGTGAAGGAGTCTCCCGCTGGCCAAGTCCTGCTCGCTGAACTGGCTACGGAATTCCGGGGGCTTCTGACCGATCCCGCCTCCGATCCGAGGCCTGCGGGGAAGTCGCTGTACGATGCCGTGATAGCCCCTCTGGAGGCAGAGCTTGCGGGGGCCGGAGCGGAGACCCACATGCTGTCGTTGGACGGGCCACTCCGTTATGTGCCGCTCGCGGCCCTGTGGGACGGAGAGATGTGGCTCGCCGAGCGCTGGCCTACGGCCCTCTTCACGGAGTCATCCGTGGATAAGCTGAGGACCCCCCCGCCCGAGGGCGATGTCCGCGCACGGGCGCTGGGCGTGACCCGAGGGTGGCCGGGATTCCCGGCGCTTACCGGCGTGGCGGAGGAGACGGCGGCGGTGGTGGCGGTTGCCTCGGACGGCGGGGGTGAAGTCGCTGGGGAGGGAAGCGGTTCCGGAGTCGATGCCGAGTGCGGGGACAGCGGCGGCACGGAAGGTCCGGGCATCGGGTCAGCCGTCCCGGGCGGCGGCTCGCGCGGCACTGGTAACCGTTCGCCAGGCCCAGGCGACGAGGCTTCCGGAGGCGATGGTCGGGGGGTGCTCCAGGGCGAACGGCTTCTGGACGGAGATTTCACGCGCGGCGCCTTATCCGCGAGTCTGGCCTCCCACGTTCCGGTCGTGCATATCGCCAGCCACTTCAAGCTGGATCCCGCAAGCCACGAGAGGACGGTGCTCCTTCTGGGGGACGGCACGCTTCTGAGCCTGAACGACATGGAGAGGGCAGGGGATCTGGACTTCACCGCCGTGGATCTCCTTACCCTGTCCGCGTGCGATACCGCAGTCGGGGTACTCCGCGGGAACGGCAGGGAGGTCGAGAGCTTCGGTGAGGTGGTCCAGCGGGCCGGGGCATCCGCTGTGCTGGCCACTCTTTGGCCGGTCGCGGACGGGCCAACCGCGGAGCTCATGAGGGAGTTCTACCGGCTGCGCTACCTGGAAGGCATGGACAAGGCCCGGGCCCTCCGGGGCGCCCAGCTCTGGGTAATGCGCGGGTCGGAAAGGACCGGCGGAACGATGCGCGGGACGGCGATCAGCGCGGCGGGGGTAGCCTCGGTTTCCGGGACCGGGGCCGGGACGAGCTGGGGCGGCATCGGCTACTCGCACCCGTACTATTGGGCGCCGTTCGTGGTGATGGGGAACTGGAGATGAGGGGGCTGAACCTTTGGCAAGCTGACCGGAAATGTCAGGCAAAGGAATTGGCTTGTGCGGTGCGCCATTGGTACTGAAGGACGGCGTCTCATCGAGGAGCGATTAGTTTTTCATGCGCGCCTTGCCGGTATTGGGCGTTTACGCGCAACCGGAGAACCGGAGAGTCTTGACATTGCGAACGGTTCCAGTATCATGTGACTATATTTAATAGTATAGCATCTCATGCATCGGGGATGCTTTTGCCCGACTATGGCTGTCCCGGTCGCGGTTAGCGGCGGCCCGGGAACTGCCGGGGGCATGAGCCAGGCCAGTGTATGCCGGGCAAGCGACTGAAGGGCCAATTGCGTCTGCCGGACTCCTGGGCGGTCGGAGGTTTTCGAGGAGCGGACGGTGGCTGTGACCTGCGGGCGGGTGGCGGACCGCTTTCCGGAGCCCCTCTCTTCGGTGTGGGGACCGGTAGCGTGGGTCGTGCGGCGCCAGTAACGGCCAAGTCGGAAAGGGGATCTGACGGCGGCGGTTCGGTCGCCAAGGACCGCGGGAAGACAATTGCTACCAAGGCCGTTGGAAGATCGTCCCCATCTCTGCTCCTCACGGGTCCGAGCCGGACGGCAGCCCGGTCGCGGCGGCCCGGGGATCTGTTTGGACGGCGATAGGCCAATCGTTTTAACCCTGGTGCATGCGACTTCTTAGGGCTCTGATCCGTTTCGTTCGGAGGACGTCGTGCCCGTCATCCTCGAGGATGAGGCGTCGAGCTTCGAGCTGGAACCGGGCAGCGGATACGGGCCGAGATCATTCCGGGTGTTACCGGCTGTTCAGGAAGCTTCGGCATCGAGCCTTGCGCGGGGGACACGGGTTACTCGCGAAGGCAGGCTCGTCGCGATGGAATGAAGGTTTCTCCTGGAGGGCGTTGACGATATGCCGCGCAGCCCATCGTCCTCTCGGTTTAGGATTTCCCCCGGCCACGTGGATCATAACGCCCATGCGCCCGATGGCGCATCGTTTCCGCGAAGCAACCCTCCGGGCGCGACCGCCCGGTTCTAAAGTCCTGAAAGCCCGGAACCGCCGGTCGGCCCATGTCGGCCTTCCTGGCCGTCTTTCAGACCAACTTTCATAACAGAGCCAAAATTGATTCCACTGCAAAAACCCCCTCCCTCACCTCCTGGCAGTCATTTGAGGGCAGAGTGTCTGGGTAAAGGGTGCGCAGATGGGCGGCGGTATACGGCTTTAGCGCCAGGGTGCCAAT
>JAISFS010000329.1 GCA_031263485.1 Deltaproteobacteria bacterium
CGGGAAAAACGTCAGGCGTTCCCGCAGACTGGAAATTCCCCGGCGACTGTTCCGAGGCGAACGCTTCCGGTGCGATCGCTTCCGACAGGAAGTCTCGCGAGGCCGCCCCGAAGCGGCACGGGGCTCCCGTCCGCGCACATAGAAAGGCCCCCCCCGAAAACCCTTCGGACGGCCTCAGGGCCCGCTCGGAGGGATTCTGGAGTTTGCCACGAAAAGGGGTCTCAGGCTTCTCGGGAAGCCGCCGTCCAGAACTTCAGGGGTATGCCAACCGAAAGCCAAGGCCGCCCATAAGGCGATTTCTGGAACCACAGCGAAAGCTCCCCGCCGACGGACCTCGGTTCTTTCCGTGCCGGCTTGGAGCAGACACGGGTTGCCGGGAAAAATCCTCTTCTCTTTGCTGGAAGCCATGGGAGATCCCTGTCCTTTGGCAAGTTGCGGCGCCGAATAGTATGAAGCCCTTGACAAGAAACGGAGTCCGAGTCCGCCTCCGCGCCAAGGCCACCTGGAAAGGCGTTTCGGACTTTGGCAAGGTCTCGTGAGGATGGAATGCCCTCTTGCAGGAACCCGGAGCAGAAGTCAGGGATTGACCACCCCTATGGTTATCCAGAGGATGTGTCCAGGCAAGATATGCCTCGCTTGGGGCAAAATGATGACATTTTGGGCGACCAAGCAATGCAGGGGCTTTGCTTAAAGAACCCCACTGAGGATGCACAAGAAAAGCCGTGAACGGTTACAAAAGAATCCAAAGACTCTGTTTTATTTTGTCTTTATGACGCAATGTTCCCCACTTATGGCAGAAACGACAGTGTCTTCGGAATATTTATCTATGATATCAACTGCTTGCCAGACGACGCTTCTGTCAAGTTGTTGACATTGCTTTATGAGGTCATGACAAATGTCGCGTCAAGGTTTCAGGTGCTGGCCAAGGTCGCGTCTGTCAACTGCTCAGGCTTCCGCGTCTCGCGGAGTCAGGTTGCGGGCTCGCTGAAATCGCTGGCTTGGCCGGATGTCCTGAAAAGCCGCGGAATGCGACTCCGCCTTGCACTTCCATAGAAAAACTGTACCATGCGGTTGTTTTAGGTCATTATGGCAGTGATGGGCGAGGTCAGGCTTCACGCTGAAAAGACGCATGCCGAAACGCAGGCGGACGTGATGATCGTGCTTGATCTGTACATGAACGGCATAGCCGGCGTCAAGCGTGATCTCGCCTGCCGTTCGGCTTCGTCAGGCGCCGGGCAGGATATCCAGGCTCGGGTCCGCGCCCGCCGTGAAGTTCAGCACCGTGCCCATGGGAAGGTAGGCCCCGCTCCCCGTGAGCACGGTGCGGTCGGCGCGGTCCATGCGCACGGGGCAGTTCTCGCCGGCGCCGGCGAGGCGCGCCATCTCGGACATGTGGCGGGTCATGATCCCCTGGGTATCGGCGACCAGGCTCGCGAGGTTGGTGCCGTCAAGGAGCCGGTCGGGAAGGAACGCCCGGAAGGTCCTCAGATCCGGCAGGCAGACTATGTCCACGCGGCGCGAGAGCGACACGCTGGAGGCGGCGGCGCCGGTTGCCGAGGCCACCTCGTAGCGCGGGGGAGCCATGAAGGTCGCGTCCAGGAATTTCTGGGCGAAGGGCACCAGCACCGCCGCGGGGGCACCCAGCATCACGACGGGGGCCGAGAGCGAGAGGCCGAGGTTCACCGCGGGGTTGCGGCGCCTACCCACGGCGGTGGCGACCAGGCCCCCGGGCGCGAAGTCGCGCTCGGACACGGGGATGCCGTCCACCGCGATGGCCTGTCTCGCGAGCATGACGGCGATGGTCTCCCCGAAGCGATTCATCACGGCCCGCGCGAACTCCTCCGGGGTCTTCCCGACGACCATTCCCAGAAGGTAGGCGGCCTTCAGGGAGGCCTCCGGCGCGCCCTCCTTGAAGAGGCCCAGGACCGAGAGCGCGTCGGTGGGCGTGAAGGCCGAGACCAGGATGGAGGGGTGCGAGAGGAATTTCAGGCCCGGAAAGAGGTGCCCCCGGTACAGGCAATGCTGCTGGTACTCGTGGAAGGTGAGCGGGTTCCTGGTCTCCAGAAGCTCGGCTATCTCCGCCTCGTAGTGGTTCATGCCGGCGTCTGGCTGGAGGTTGGGGGTGAAGAAGCGGCACAGGTGCTCGGTCGAGATCTTGTGCATGCCGGGGCTCAGGAGATCCACCGCCTCGGGGTGGGCCTCCGCCAGGCGGCACAGGGGGAGCACCCTGCGGGGGCCCAGAACGATTTCCCTCTCGTCGTCGAAGTCCACCAGGCTGTCGCCGCCCAGGCCCCGGGTCGTGGTCTCCACGGCCCGCACCATGGTGGTCCAGCGGCCCACCACCGCGCCGTTCACGTTGGTGCGGGGCCGGCCGTTCTCCAGGTAGGCCAGATCCGAGGTGGTGCCGCCCACGTCCAGGACCCAGAGGTCCCGCTGGGACGGGTCCAGGAAGCCCCGCGCCAGGAGCGCGGCGCCGGCGATGCCGGCGGCGGGCCCCGAGACGACGGTCTCTATGGGCCTCTCTCGGGCCCAGAGCTCGCTCACCAGCCCGGAGTCCCCCTTCACCACCATGAGCGGGACGTTCAGGCCCAGCTCCCGCATGGAGGCCTTCACGGCGTCCAGGAGCCTCCTGATGATGACGACAAGCCCGGCGTTCAGCGCCGCGGTGGCGGCGCGCCGGACCGCGCCCAGCTCACCCGTGAGGTTCTGTCCCAAAGTGATGGGGGCGTCCCCGGGGGCATGGATCCTGATGAGTTCCGCCACGCGCATCTCGTGGACGGGGTTCTTCACGGAAAAGAAGGACGAGACCGCCCAGGCCAGGGTGTCGGCGGCCATCTCCCGGATGCCCGCCACGAGCCTTTCCTCGTCCAGGGGCGCCGCCTCCGTCCCGTAGAAGGTGTGGCCGCCTTTGACGAAAAGGGGCGCGCAGGAGGGCAGCTGCTGGATCAGGGCCTGGACGATGTCCTGGCCTTCGTCGAAGCCCACCATCACCAGCCCGACCCTGTGGCTCACGCCCTCGGCGATGGAGTTCGTGGCGAGGGTCGTCGAGAGGTTCACGGTCTTGATGCGGGCGGCGGTCTCGGGACTTATCATGGCCAGCATCTTGCCCAGCGCCCCGCGGATGCCTATCGCGAGGTCGTGATGGGTCGTGAAGTCCTTGGCAGAGGTCAGGACCGACTGGGACCGCGGGTCGAAGAGGACGGCGTCCGTGTTGGTGCCGCCGGTGTCGAGGCCCAGCGCGAGGGGGCCGGTGGATCTGCCGGGCTTGAAGTCATAGGTCGGCATAGAGGAAATCTCCGGGGTGACGCGGGTCAGGGGGGAACATCCCCTCCCACATGCCTTCGAAGCCGCTTCCGGAGGCCGCCAGGCGGTCTCCGGGCCTCAGGAGCGGCCTTGCGGCGGAAAGCCAGAGGTCGCGCAGGAGAGCGGCGTTGGCGGCGGACGGGGCCGCCGCCCTGAAAGCGGTCGGCCCGCCGTCTGGCTCCGGGTCGTAGGCCGTTTCGGCGTGGCCGGGCCCTGCGGCGGCGGAGGCCGGCGAAGGCGCGATGGCATCCGCGCCGTACGCGCCCAGGACGCCTTCCAGGCCGGAAAGCCCTGCGGCCTCGTAGCCGAGTTCCAGGGCCGCGTCGGCTTCGGCGAGCGGGCCCTTCAGGGCGTCCAGGAGGCCGAGGTTCTTGCGGGCGGCTTCCCTGAGGTGCCGGTCGGCTTCCCAGCCGGACAGGGCCCCCAAGGTCCAGAGGGCGAGCACGAGCTCGGGCGGGAAGGGCGGCCGCGTGTTGCCTTCCGGGGCGGAGCCGGGCCCTTCGGGGAAAAGGGTATCGTGGGGATTGCGGATGAGGTTCCGGATCGAGGAAAGCGAGTCCGGAGGATCGTCCGCCCTGAGGGCCAGCGCCCCGAAGGGCGGCTCGCCGTCCGCGAGCGCCTGCCAGAGGCTCGCGAGGGATCTGAGGAAATTCGGGGGATCGGGGGCCAGGAGCGGCGAGAATCCCGGGACGGCCGGTCCCGGGGGCGCGGGTAGGCCGAACGGGGGCGAGCCGCCTTCGTCCCCGCCCGCGAGGTAGCTCTCCCAGGACGGGAAGGAGAGGTAGAAGGCCTCGCCTTCGTGATCGCGGGGCGGGCCCCAGGGGGCGATGAGGGGCCAGTAGACGAGTCGGCCTTGAGGCTCTGGCATCGGGCAGGCGCCTTTCGGAAGGGTTCGGCAGTCAGCGGGGACGGCTTTGCCGGGGAGCGGAAGCGGGGCTATTCCGGGCGGTGCGCGAGCTCATGGCGAGGACGTGCGGAGTCCGGGCATCGGGAGGGCGAGTTCCGGGAATCGGAAGTACGGGATCCGGGCATTGGACGCGCGGGATCGGGTCCTGGAGTGGCGCTATCCGTCTGTTGACAAAATTTGGGCACATGCTAAAAATGTTAGCCGCACTTAAAACCACTGAATATTCTGCGTCTGAGAATGTCACTGGCTTAATTTTCATACACCCGCACGAGGATATTTTCAACAATTCAGCCCTGGATGTCCATTTTGCCTTGTAGGCCTGTCTTGAACCTGACCCTCGGGCCCGATTGGTTGTTTCCTTGAACTCCAGATCATACCACAAAAAATAATCTGACATTTAGCCAACTTGGCGGCCGCTCGGTCGGCAACAAGGCCCCGAACATGGCGATGGGCAAAGGAGGGCCACCGGAGCACGTCCGCCCGGACCGGTGCCGAGACGGGTGCCGGGAGAGGTTCCGCGCGGGCCGCCCAGCAGCTGACCGGGGCGACGTCCTCTCCGCGAGCCCTCAGGCGAGAGCCCGTCAAGGGCTTGGCGGTCACGGATGCATCCACTGGAAGCGAGTGCTATCCTGAAACGGGGCATCGCTCCTGGAGAGGTTTTCCGAGCGAACATCGCCTGGAGGGCCGGAGGGGGGGCTGGCCCCGCTCCGTCGCGGGCGAAGGGGGTTCCTCCGGCGGGACGCCTGCGGAACCCCGCCTATCGGGCTACGCGGACTGGTTTCGGGCCGCCGAAAACCGCATGGCTGGCCTTGCGGGCCGCCGAAGGCCGCATGGCTGGCCCTGCGGGCCGCCGAAAACCGCATGGTTGGCCTTGCGGGCCGCCGAAGGCCGCATGACAGGCCCTGCGGGCCGTCCGAGTCGGCATGGCGGGCCTAACTGGCCGCCGGGAGCGGCATGACGGGCCTTACGGACTGCAGGGGCCCCGCGAGGTGACATGGGAGTTTTCGGCAAAGGCGTCTTCCTGCAGCGGAAAGGTTTCGCGGTGAGGCGGATGGGGGCTTTGGAGATAGCCATCCGGGCCATATTGACGGTAGCGGCGGGAGCGGTAGCGCTCATGGGCCTCCTGTACCTCGCCAAGGACAGGCTCATCTTCCATCCAGACCGGGGGCCGCACCTGACGGGCCCGCCGCGCGGGGAGGGCATCGAGGAGCTGTTCGTCGACGGAGGGGCCGGGGCAGAGATCAACGCCTGGAGCGTCCCCGGTCGCCCGGGCGCCCGGACCGTGCTTCTGTTCCACGGGAACGGGGGGAGCCTTGAGAACATGCTGGGCCGCATCAGGGCCGTCCGTTCCCTGGGATTGGGGGTTTTCGCTATAGACTACAACGGCTACGGGCGCTCGCACGGGAAGCCCTCTGAGCGGGCGCTGGAGCTCAACGCCGAGGCCGCCTGGCGGACGGTGACGGCCGAGGGCCGGGCGAGG
Source organism: Deltaproteobacteria bacterium (assembly GCA_031263485.1). Classification (GTDB taxonomy): domain Bacteria; phylum Desulfobacterota; class Desulfarculia; order Adiutricales; family Adiutricaceae; genus JAIRZX01. Next base: position 5,691 of record JAISFS010000329.1, read on the forward strand.
CCCGAGGACATAGTCATCTGGGGCTACTCGCTTGGCGGCTATCCGGCCGCGTACCTCGCCAGGGCCCACAGGGAGTCCCGGAACCCCCTGATCCTGGACTCCACGTTCACCCGCCTGGCGGACGCGGCGAGTTCCTACGGGCTCCTCCTGAAGCTCGCGGGGCCCCCCATCCTGGGGGATTCCTTCGACGTGAGGGGGAAGCTCGCGGATCTCTCCGCCGAGACGCTTCTGGTCTTCCACAGCCCGGCTGACGAGGTGGTGCCTTTCCGGCTGGGGCTCATGAATTTCGAGAGTTTCCGGGGCGGCCCCAAAGAGCTCGTCGGTCTTTACGGGGGCCACAAGGACTTCGATCTGAACAGGGAAAGCTACCTGGCCGCGCTTGAGCGCTTCGCGCCCCGAAATCCGGACGAGGCAGGCGGCAACGGCTACGGCGCAACCGCCGCAGGGACGCGAGCCGCGGGCGATGCCGCAAGCGATGCCGAGCCGCGAGAGGTTGGAGATGCCGCCGCGGCGGACAAGGCGTCGGAGAGCGTCGGATCAGGCTCTTGAACCCTTCCGGGCTCCGGGCCGCAAGACGTGATGGCTCCAGGCATACCGCCCCTTGAATAGGGGTGCTTCGGGCGGCGGATAGTGCTCTGAGGGTTGGGATCCTCGGTCGCGGGACGGAGGGAAATGCGCCGCCGGAGCCCGAGGGGCCTCTGGCCGGAACCTGAAAGGCATCATGGGGGAACCAGGAGCGCCTCATGGGAGACATGTCTCAGAGGAGACTTGGGGAAGCCCGTTTCGGATCCCAAGTTGCGGGGCGCCCCCCGACACACCCCTTTGGAGCCCGAAAGCCGCAAGGCGGGCTGCGGGCCATCGGCGGAGGGTTTCCCCGCCGACCGACGTACGGCGGCGCTCGAACTGATGCCCCTGCCGGATTTCCGGGGACAGCCGGCGCGGTCGATGTCTGTCGCCAGGGATGGCATCGCTTCCCTGATCCGCTGGCCCGCGAGGCTGGCCAAGGCCTCTCCGGCGAGGAGAGGCCCCAGCGGGGCGGGATTGGGGGGCGAGGCGCCTCAGGGCGGCCCCGCCCCGCCCCGGGTCGACACGGTGCTTGCACTGACAGGAGGCGGACGGCTGCTGCCCTGCGCCGGGCGGCACTCTCACGGGAACCCAAAGGCTCGCAGTCCCGCGCCGGGAAATCGAGCGGCATGCAGCAGCCGGTGGTGAGCCTGACGTCCCGGTCCAGGAACGCGCCCGCGGGCAATTTGCGGGCCTCGTTCGCCCGGAGAAGCCCCAGAGGCGCGCAGAGGGGGGGCAGGTCCATCCGCAGAGGGGGGTTCGAGGCGCACCTCGTCGTCGTCCTGCGGCGCCGAGTCGTGGAAGGCCCTGACGAATCTCGGGTTCCCTGCAGTGAACCGCGGTCTGGACCGGATCTCCATGCTCACGGCCGCAGCGAGGGGCGGGCTCGAGCGGCGCTCGGGGCTTGGCGCGTCTGGGGGATTCAAGGAACGGCAAGAGGTATCCTCGAGGTGCCCCGGAGGCGGGGCGGAGACGGGATTCGACCCGGTTGCGGCTCGTGGCCGGAGGCGGCCTCGGAGGCGCGATCCCTGGCGGGACATGGCGGAAGGCCGAACCGGTTTGGCCGAACGTCTGAAACAATGCGCGTCCGGTCCGTCGGCAGGCTTTTTCATGGCCAGGGCGGAGCGGGCTCCCGCCGAGGTCGACCCTCTCCGGGGCCGTCCGGCGGCCATGATTTTGCAAGGATGATATTGTCATGGGTGTCATGGGTCGGAGGAAGGCCTGAGCAGCCGACCGCGTTTCATGATGACAGGATCCAGCATGGGCATGGAGCGGCGGTTTGGCCGGATGTTGACCGAAGGGTCGAAAGGGGGGCTTGTGCCGGGCGAGAGGCGCGATGTCGTTTGGGGTGAACGGTTACGCGGTTTGCATTTTCAGGCTGAAGCCCGTAATATTTAGTTTTCCGCTCAGAAAACTCGGGCCCGTGTCGGTATTGCGCCTCGGGCACGGTCCGCGGCGGCGGGCAACCGAGTTTAGCGTCACCCGCCTGGCCGGCGGCCCAGGCATGCCGGGCGATGCCGTTTCAGGCCTTAGGCGTCCCTCGGGACGCCCGGGCATTTTCAGGCCGCCCAGCCGCCTTCCCGCCACGGCGGGAGGCATCCCCACTTTTTCCATGAAATCGAAGCGCCGCCTCACGAAGGTAATCCTTCTGCTCCTCTCGGGGGTGTCCCTGTCTTCCATCCTGGTCCTGGCGGGCATCTGGATAGTGGGGGAAATCAGTGAGTCCGCGAGGCAGGAGAGGCAGACGGCGGAGCGCTTCGAGCGCGATTGGCAGGAACTTCTGAGCTCCGAGGTCCAGCGGATCACCTTGTATATGAGCGAGGCCTCCGCCGAGAACCAGCTCTCCACACTTATAAGCGTCAAGGGCAAAACGGACGAGTTGGTGTCGGCCCTGGAGGGGGCGATGGAGGAGGATCCCGGGATAGTCGCGGACCCGGCCAAGCGCGGGGCCCTGGCGGCATTCCTGCGCCACGGGGCCTTCGAGGAGGGCCGCGAGCGTTTCGTCCTCATATCGCTTTCGACGGGCGAGCTCCTTTCCGGGGCGCCCCCGGAAGACGGGGCGCCTGAAGGCGGGGCGGGATCGGAGGTCTCCGAGGCCGGGTCAGGGGAAAGCGGCTCTCCCGCGCCTTACGGACATCCTTCCGCATCCGCGGAGGAAGCTTCGGCTTCCGCCGTTCCCGCTTCAACTTCCCCGGAAGACGCTTCGGCTTCCCCGGAGGCCGTTGCGGCTTCCGCAGACCCGGCTTCGGCCCCATCGGGGGCCTTTTCAGATTCCGCGGACCCGGCCTCGGCCCATGAGGAACTCGTCGCCGCTTCTGCAGACCACGCCTCCGTAGCCTCGGTACCTGCTTCGGGCTCCGTCGCCACAATATCCTTTTCGGCGGATGCCCCCTCCGCTTCCGCGGATCCGGACTCCGGGGCCGAGGACGGGTTTTCGCAAGTCGGCGGGGATGGCGAGGACGGCTTCCGGAGGGTGGTGGAGAGCGTTAAGGCCCTGGGCGGCGCCTTCTACAGCTGGGACTTCCTGGGGGATGAGGGCGACGGCGAACCGCTAACGTTCCTGGAGGTCTCGGAGCCCTTGGGTTGGGCCGTGGGGGTCTCCATCTATCCCGAGGTCTTCGTGAGGGAGCAGGAGCGCGACGTGATAGCCTGGGCCGAGGCCCGGACGCTCCCCCCTGGGATGGGCTTCGCGCTCTTGAGCTACGAGGGGGAGCTTCTGGCTGGCGACGTCCACGGCATCTCCGGGAACGTCTTCGACTCAGACGGGGGCACGGGCTTCGCGCGGGCGGCCTCGGCCGTGATCCGCGGGGCCAGGGCCGTGGGCTGGGACTTCGAGTTCTTCAAGCTCACGGACCCCATGACAGGCGAGGAATCCAGGCTGCTCGCCTGCTACAGGGCCGTGCCCGGCAAGGACTGGGTGGCCGTGGGCTGGGTCAGCCGGGCCATCCTGGATCGGGGGCTCGCGGACGAGCGCCACGAGCTCTCCCGCCGGGTTAACCGGAACATACTGCGGACCGGGCTTACCACGCTCTTCGCGCTGCTGGCGGTGATAGCCATCTCCCGCGTGATCGAGCGCAAGGCCTCCCGGATCTTCGCGTCCTTCTTCCAGTTCTTCGAGAGGGCGAGCTCCTCCTCGGTGCTCCTGAACCCCGACGAGCAGCCGTTCCTGGAATTCGCGCACCTGGCCGAGGCCGCCAACCGTATGATCGAGGTCCGCGGGCGCGCCGAGGAGATGCTGAGGGTTAACGAGGCCCGTTTCCGCACGATTTTTGAGGTCTCCCCCCAGGCGGTCTGCGTGCTGGACGACAAAGGCGCCCTCCTGGAGGCCAACTCGCATTTCCCGGCAGTGACCGGCATCCCTCTGGCCGAGGCTTTGGGGAGGCCGCTTTCCGAGCTGATGGGCCCCGGCGCCGCCGAGGCATTCCAGGAGGCCGCGGACGGCGCAGCCCAGGCCCTGGCCCGGGACCGGGCGGGGGACGACGGCACTCAGGCGGCGGCGGTCGGTCGGGAGCTGGAGTTCACGCGGCCCGACGGCAGATCGGCCACCCTCCTCTTTCTGGGCGCCCCTTTGAAGCTCACGGCCGAGGACCGCATCCTGGGGATCTTCATCGATGTGACCGGCCAGCGGGCCGCCGAACGCGAGAAGGCGCTCCTGCGGGATCGCCTGGGCCGCGCCCAGACCATGGAGACCCTGGGCGTCATGGCCTCCGAGACCGCCCACGAGCTCAACAACATCCTCTCGGGCATCACCGGCTATCCCGAGCTTCTTCTCAAGGGGGGAGGGCTTTCGGACGTCCAGAGGGCCTACGTCTCGGAGATCCAGTCGGCGGGCCGCCGCGCGGCGGAAGTCGTAGGTGATCTGCTCACCCTCTCGCAGGGGGTCGCCGTCAAAAGAGAGACAGTGGATCTGAACGTCATCGTGAAGGAGGTTCTCTCCGACCCGGCGACCCTGGCGGCCCCCACGGGCCCGGGCCGTTCCGCCGCGGTCGCGGCCCTCAAGCAGGCCGGAGCGGCCGTGCTTCCCTTGACGGAGGCCGCCCTTGCGCACCGCGATGCCTCAGGGGCCGGATCAGAGGCCACGCCCGATGCGGGTTCCACCTCCGCGCCCGCGTCAACCTCCCCCGAGGCCGCGCCCGTGTCTTCCTCCCCCGAGGCCGCGCCCGCGGCTACCGCCTCCGAGGCTACCGCCTCCGAGGCGTCCGGGGAAATCATCTCCAGTGGGCCCTTGACAGGGCGTCCGGTGCCGGAGACAGGGCTGTGCGCCTCGCCCGTGTGGATCGAGGCGGGCCGCATGCGCCTGAAAAAGACCGTGCAGGCCCTGGTCTCCAACGCAGTGAACGCCGCCGCCCTCTCCCCCGAGGGACGCAGGCGGGTGAAGGTGGAGACCTCTGTGGCCGCGCTGGACAGCCTGCCCGGCCTGCCGAGCGGCAACGGCCCCGCTGACTACGCGGTCCTGAAGGTCACGGACAGCGGGCCGGGCATCCCCGAAGGCGACAGGGCGCGGATCCTGGAGCCCTTCTACACCGGACGGCGCTGGGGGGGGCGCGGGCTGGGGCTTACCGTCGCCGCCAACACCATCCAGGGCCTGGGCGGCGCACTGGAGTTCGTCACCGGGGACGAGGGCACGGCATTCACGGCATTCTTCCCCGCTGCGACCGCCCCCGCGAAGTCCGCCAAGCCCCGCAGGAGCGCGGGCGCGCCCGCCAGCCTCAAGGCCTTCATGGGAAGCGGCGAGAAGGTCCTGGTGGTGGACGACGTGGACATCCAGCGCAAGCTGGCGGGCAGGATGCTCCAGAACCTGGGCTACGATGCCGCCACCGCCGCCTCCGGCGAGGAGGCGGTGGAGTACCTGAAGGGCAAGGACGCGGACGTGCTCCTTTTGGACATGATCATGCGCCCGGGCATCAACGGACGCGAGACCTACGAGCGCATCCTGGCCTTCAAGCCCGGCCAGAGGGCCGTGATCGCCTCAGGCATGGCCGAGGGGGAGGAGGTCGAGAAGGCCAGGGCCCTGGGCGCCTCGCACTTCATCATGAAGCCTTACACCATCGAGGAGCTTGCCAAGGCCCTCAAGCAGGCCCTGGGCGTCCGGACCGCCCCTGGCTCCGAGGGCGCCCCGGAGGCCTCGCCGGCCATGGAACCCCCCGCCCCGGAGGGCGCCCCGCCCGCCGGGGACGCCTCGTAGGCACGGGGCGGGGGTCGCCGTCAAGCGTCGGCTTGTGGAAATCCCGATCGGGGCCTCAGCTCCCCGAACAGGGCGGACGGAAGCGTTCTCCGCCGGGGCCGCGCACCCGTAGGGCCCCCGCGCGCCCCGCACTCGGCCCCGCACGCGGGCCTCTACCCGCGGACTTGCTTCCCGCAGCGTTTCTTCGGCGGGGTCGGCGTTCCCTGTCCGTACCGCAACAAATCCTGGGATCCGGCCGTCCCGCAATCAAGAGAATCTATCCCGAAATCCGAATCGTCCGCAGGGACGGTCGCGCCGCCGGGGCCTTGAAGGGCATCAGCCGCCGGACGTCTCTCCCCGCCGCCGCCCGGCGCGTCCTCCGTTTCGGCGGGGGACCCCGGTCGACGGCTTCGGAGGGGAGGGGGCCTTCCTTATCCTGTCGAAAAGGTTTTTGTCCTGGGCGGGCCGTCGCGGTTGGCCTCCAAGGGAGCGCGCGTTGCTGATTTTTCCGCGGCAAGGCGCTATCATGGCTTAAGACAGAATGACACATTCGGAAAGGAGACGGTTTGACTGACACCTGCGACCTCGTTTCGGACATCAACAGGGACCGGAGGGCGGGGAGGCTTGCCGCTGCCTTGAACGAGCTCACCGACGTCGACCTGCTCCTCGAACGGGTGCTCTCGGACGCGAGGGCCCTGGTCTCCGCGGAGGCCGGCTCGATCTACCTGAGGCGCGGGGACACCCTGGTGCTCGCGATAAGCCAGAACTCCTACCTCGAGCGCATCGTGATGGAGGCGTCCGACCTGCCGTTCCTGAACTACATCCTCAAGCTCGACCGGGGGTCGCTGGCGGGCTACGTGGCGCTGGAGCGCAAGCCGCTCGTGGTGAACAACACCATGGACATCGACCTCGACGCGCCCTTCCAGCACAACACCTCCATCGACAACAGCACCAACTACGTCTGCCAGTCGCTCATGACCCTCCCGCTGGTCTGCGCCCCCGGCGAGACCATGGGGGTGCTGCAGCTCATCAACCCCCTGGACGGCGAGGGCCACATCAAGGGCTTCGACGAGGACGACGTTGCCCTGGGCAAATTCTACGTCCAGAGCGCCTCCATGGCCATGGAGAAGGCCATGATGCTCCGGAGCATGACGATAAGGAGCGTGGAGGTGATAAGCTCCCACGACCCGCAGGAGACCCCGGCGCACGCCCAGCGCGTGGCCTGCGTGGCCACGGAGCTCTACGAGCACTGGTCGGCCAGGCGCAGGGTCCCGACTTCCGAGCGCTTCCGCATCCTGGACATGCTCCCGCTGGCCGCCATGCTCCACGACGTGGGCAAGATGAGCATCCCCGGCGCGGTCCTCACCAAACCGGGCAGGCTGGACTTGAACGAGCGGGCCCTGATGGAGGCCCACGTGCTCATAGGGGCCCGGCTCTTCCGCAAGGCCCGTACCCCTTTGGACAGGCTCACGTTCCAGATCATATTGGACCATCACGAGCGCTGGGACGGGCAGGGCTATCCCGGATGGGTGGACATCGACACGGGTCTGCCGCTCCCCGGCCGCGCGGGGCCCGGCGGCCGCGTCCAGGGCAAGAAGGGCGAGGACATCTCCATCTACGGCAGGATATTAGCGGTGGCGGACGTCTACGATGCGCTGGTCTCCCGGAAGACCTACAAGGACTCCTTCGACGAGTCGCTCTCCATCCAGATCATGGAGCAGGAAAGCGGGCACCACTTCGACCCGGAGGTGGTGGAGTCGCTTCTGGCCCGCCGCAAGGTCCTGAGGAAGATCCAGGACCGCTTCCCCGACAACCTGGAGACCTCGGATTTGGCCGGGGAGGCCCCCCTGGCAAAGGCCCCGGTGGCGTACCCGGTGTTCATCTGACCGTGCCGACGGGGATGGCGGGCCATGGAAACGTGCCAGAGAGCGACTTCCGGTCGCTAGGATCTTCCTCGAAAGCTCGCGTCTCGGACCGGTCGGGGCGGGCTTTTAGCTAGGCGTTCGCCGGACCGGACGAGCTATCGGCCGAACGCAGGATTCGCTCCGGGTTTCGCCGCGTTTTGCCGTCCGCAGGGTACAAAGCTCGGTTCGCCCCGAACCATCGGAGACTCGCCTGAGTTTGGTGCCGATTCATTCGCGTTTCGCGATACTTCCCGGCGGCTTGCAGCGACTCGCCTGAAGGATACGGCCATAGGCTGGGATAACCGCGCATGCCGAGAGGGACGCGGAGGGCCGGGCGGATTGATTTCGTAAAATTCGCGGTTGATCCATCGCATCATCCGGCGGCATGCCAATGCACGGGTGGAATCCTGCCGAAGGCTCCCGTACAATGGAAGCGTTCAGTCGGCGCGGGGGGAGGCGGACGCGATCCCTTCTGCCTGCGAGACGGCTTACCCGCGTCACGGGAGGTGTCCATGAAGAAATTAGGGAGGACCGGACAGAGGGTCCTTAAGATAATCCACATATTCTTCGCGTCCCTATGGGTCGGAGGCGCCGTGACGCTGAACGCGGCGCTCCTTCTCCTGGGCCCCGCGGAGACCATGGGCGAGCTCCTGGGCTACAACTACGCCGCCAAGCTCATAGACGACGCCATCATCGTGCCTGGCGCCATGGGGTGCCTCATCACGGGCGTCCTCATCTCGGGGCTCACGCCCTGGGGCTTCTTCAGGCACCGCTGGGTGACTGTGAAATACGTCATGACCGTCGTCTGCATCGTCGTGGGCATCGTGGTCTTGGGACCCACCGTGAACGACCAGCCGGCCATCACCATGGAGCTGGGCGTGGCCGCCTACGCGGACCCGATCTATCATTCGAACTACGTCCATTGCCTTCTGGGAGGCGCGTTCCAGCTCACCTCTATTCTTTTCATGCTGTCCATCTCGTCCCTGAAGCCGTGGCAACGCGCGAAACTCCCCGCCGCGCCGGCGGCGGCGTAGGCGGTGCCGAACCGGGGGGCCGGGCCTGGCGCCTGAAGCGCCATATCGGGTTTGGTGCGCATACACGCTTGGGCCGTATCGCCGGGAAACCGGCGGCTGGTGAGGCGAACGCCAGTCGGCTTGCCGGGCAAGTGAGCCTGACCGACGGCGGACGCGGACGCGGGCGGGTGCAAGGGCAGAGCCTTTGTCCATGGCCGAAAGCCGTGTGAGAGACAGCGTCCTCTTCTGCCTCTGACTTCTCTTTAGCCTTCGTAAGCTTATTTTGGTAGACGCACCGCTAAACCGAACGTACGGTCTACGGCAGAGGTACCATTTCTGGATTTTCGTCCTATTCAATGTCTTCGCGAATCCCCACATGCTCTTCACGTATCCTTCCCCGGTCTCCACGTGTCCTTGCATGACCTTCCGACCGTATGCCTTTCCGCTATTCCGCGAACAGATACGACAACGAGACCGGCCCCACCATCAAGGGGCGACGGATGTCCTAGCGTCCGTTTCATGCATATAAGGTTGCGCAAGGCGTACAAGGATGGGGACCGGGACAGGGCGGATGAGAGGCTCCACCAGGGTTTCGGGGGAAGCGGGCGCTGTGTGGTAGCGTCATGGCAATCTGCACGGCGGAATGTTGGCAGTACGCCGGAAAAGAAAGCGTAACAAACGGCTTGATTATCGTTTCCGCCCGACGGATGGGGAGGGGCGCATTCCGATGTTACGGTTCGGGCTCATGCGCGTTGCAGACGGCTCGTGCCGGAAGCCTGAGGCCACCTGCCTCGGAACCGGTGTTGCGCTTTGCTTGTCGTCAATGCGCCTTAACTGTTTTGGGCATCGCGGGAGCCTCATGTCTGACCCGCAGGAAGCGGAATCGGGACTTGACGGCGAAGGCCTTGAAGTCATACGCATCGCGGTACCGGCTCTGGAGCGGAACATGATCCTGATGGGTTTACGGAAGAAGCCCGGTCGAAAGGCATCAAGGATCAGTCGGGATGACAGTTGCCTGCGATTCTATAAAGCGAGCGGTAACCCGATCCCGCCCGCAGACCGCAAGAGCCATGGGTATTATCTCATTGGCGGAAAATCTGAATATCCAATCGTACCGTTTGTCCCTTATAGCCTTTTCGGCTTCATCTAGCGCGGCTGAGAGTTCCTTTTCCGCGCGAACGCCGTCGCTTTTGTCGTTAAGATCGTCAGCCTTCCTGTATTTCAGCTCGATTACCACCCGAATCCTGCCGTCGAGGAATACGGCCATGTCGGCCTGTCCCCTGGAACCTGCCGGCTCCCCCAGGACTTCTATCCCGGCAGCGATGAAAGCCGCCTGGAACAAGGAATGATAATATGCTTCTTCAGGCTTGCGTTGCCTGTGCGTGATTCCTGTAAGCAGTCCTTCCAACATATGGCTTACGGTTTCACAATCCTTTTTCGGAATGGCGTTTTTCATGTCGATGGAGAATTTATTGAAATATTTGCCGTCGCGTTCGAAGAGATCTTTGAAGCATGTAGAGTTGTAACTCAGTTCAACATCAAGATTGGGAGGCCTGAACGTGAATGATACGACCTGGACGGTATCCCCTTCGGCTGTCTTGGCCGAGGAATCCACGAGCGATTTCTTGTCGATAGTCAAATAGCCGCTGTGAAACAGAACGGGAACGGCTTCTAGCTTTCCGATATCGGCTTTCTTGACATCTTCCGAAAGATAGCCGTCCAGACTCGGTTGGATGAAGTCCAATGGCCTTTCTCTCACGAGGGCCGTTAGATGGGATGGTTGCCCGGAAAGCGGCCAGAACGAGTCGAATTCAAGGTGTTTGAAAAAATTGAGTATCGAGTATGGGTTTAGGACCCGGAATTTTCCGAGCCAATTGTAGCCGTCGTACCACGCAAGGATTTTCCTCTTCAGCTCCTTGAGTCCGGCGTTTTGTCCGATGCTTCCGTTGCATTTAAGATTCTGGAGAGTATCCCTGAACCTGTCCCTAAAAAGTTTCAGGAATTCCGGGATAGTGAATCCGCAAACCCCTGAAAATTCAGGTAACAGTGAGATGTCAACGAAATTATTCGGTCCAGAATCCATGGAAGTCAAGGCGAACCTGGTGATGCCTGTGACAACGGCTAGATGGACATATTCATAGCTTCCCTTCAAGGCCGCGTAAAAATCATGGAGCACGTCGCGATTGTCTGCGGCAAGGGCCTGATCCGCAATGTATCTGGAAACAGGGGCATCGCACTCATCGATCAGGATGACCGCGGTTGCACCGTGCTTATCGGATAATCTGTTCAGGAATTGCTTTAACATCTGTCCGATTTTACGTGCGGTGATTTTAATGTGCTCGTTGTCTGCCGCAAACGTCAAATCGGTCTTGATCCCATCGACAAGATCATCCTTAGATGATATTTCGGTGTAATCGCCCATACTGATTTTCAAGACCGGGTGATTTTCGAATGAGTATCCGCTTTTGGCCTCGATCCATAGACCCTTGAAAAGTTCCCTGTCGCCTTTGAACAATTCGGCGATCGTATCGAGAAGAAGAGTCTTTCCGAAGCGCCTGGGGCGAGACAGGAAACAGCTGTCGAAATTCTCTATCATTTTGTGTATATATTCCGTCTTGTCGGCGTAAATATAATTACCCTGTATGATTTTCCGAAAAGACGGCGATATAAGCGACAGTTTTTCCATGCCGATGTTAACTCCGCGCCAAGCTTCTCGTGATCAGGTTGAGGAATGTTCGCATCCACCAGGACGTCATTCGAATCGTTTTTAGGCACAACAAGTTCGGATCCTCGACTTGGACGATATATTGCAATATCCTATCATATAATCTGGAAATGAAATAGAAAAAATGGCCGTTAAGATGGCGAGGAGAAGGTTTTAGCATCGACATCAACCTAAATTCCCGGGGATAATTCTTACCACAAGGCGTCAAAAATTCGCATTTTTCAACATGCAGTGCTTAACTCAATTGTACTATCAGATATATTTTACTTGCAATATACCGTACAATATTTTATGATGGGTAAGAAAGTAAGTTTATTACCACACCATCTTTGTCACCAGGAAATTATAA
>JAISFS010000219.1 GCA_031263485.1 Deltaproteobacteria bacterium
GATCGAGCTGAAGATGGCGGACGACGTCCAGGGAGCAGACGATGCGGTCAGGGCGGGGATGCTCCAGATACGCGAGCGGCGCTACGGTCGGAGCTACAGGAACCCATTCCTGGTGTCGCTGGCGGTCGGCAGGAAGGAGAGGAACGTCGTGGCCTGCCTCTTCAAGAGGGGCGAGTCCGGGTCAGAGACCACAGTGGAGACCAACTTGCCGGGAAAGCCGTAGCCCGGGATCCCCCCCTTGCCTGGAATACGCCGGGACTACCGCGCGGGCGGAATCCTTCCCGGTCCCCCCCTGAGTCCCGCCGCCGCCCTTCCGGTCGTCCTTGCGCGGTGAGGCACCCCCGGGGGCACCGTAGTAAGGGGGGAGCGGGGTGTCAAGCTCGCCCCCGGAAGGAGGACCGAAGATGCCCAGGGTACAGCCTCTCAGGAGCAGGATGGACGTGGAGAGGTTCCGAGCCGAACTCGCCCGCGGACGCTGCGGCCAAAGAGACACGGCGCTCTTCACCATCGGGATAAACACGGCGTTCAGGATCTCGGACCTGCTCGCCATGGACGTCAAAGACGTCCGCGAATCCTCCGGAAGGATCCGCGACTCCGTGACCCTCCGCGAGACCAAGACCCGGAAGCGCCGCGCGGTCCCGCTCAACGCCTCCGCCCGCCGGACCCTGGAGGACTGGCTCGCCGCGAGGCCCGGCGCCGCCCCCGGGGAGCCGCTGTTCCCCACGACCCTGAAGCGCGGGGGCCGGATGAGCCGCCGCACCGTCCACAAGCGCTACGCCGCCGCCGCCGCGGCCCTGGGCCTGGACGCCATAGGCACCCACACGCTCAGGAAGACCTTCGGGCTGTTCCTCTACGAGGCCTCCGGCAGGGAGGCGGCGCTGGTCCAGAAGGCCCTCAGGCACTCATCGCCCGCCACCACCCTGGCATACATCGGCCTCACCGACGGCATGGTGGACGATGCCGTCCGGCAGCTCAACCTGTGACGGGCGGTGCCGGACTGGACTCCACCTGAGCGCCCAACCCTCGCGCGTCAGCAGATATGGCATTCGCCGGTACCCCGCCGATCTGGCCCCCGGCTTCCAGGGATAGCGCACCGTTTACTGCGCCAGCGAAGGCCATGGCCACCAACTTCAGGGATCCGGCCTGAATCCGCCAGCGGCAAGCCTGACAATGGCAAGCCCGCCGAACCGGTGTCCACCGCCCGGCACCTGGCCTGCGGACTTCGCGGCTGCCCTGCCATTCGAAAGGCCCCACTCCTGATTGAGGCGCTCGAGGGCTGATACGCTTGCAGTTTTGCCTGCTATCAAGTAATCTGTCCTGAGAAGGAAACCACTGGCAGCTCAAACCCGCCGAAACCCTGCCAGTGCTCCGGTACGCGACAGGATCTTGGTCCGGCGGGGTCGTGAAGGGCTCATTGTCAACCCTGCACCTTTCCGAAGGTCTCAGCCTTCGCCTGGCCTCAACCGAGCCTTGAAACCTTGGTCTCCACCCTTATTATACTTATGCCTTGTTTGGTATCCATTTTTTCAATATATGTCGTTTTAGGTGATTTGATGGGCAGATCCCCATAAAAAATGCCCGCGATTCCTCGGCAAAGGATTCGCGGGCGAGATTTGGTCCCTGATAAAGACCGGATTGACAAGCGGGCGCTGTCAAACCGGATTGTACGACAAACCCAGATGGGATGTCAAGCAGGCACCAGGGACCGAAAGACAGCGGCCCCGGGTGCCTTTTTTATTTCAAGCACCAGCGCCCGGAGCCGCCAGCACACGCTAGGCCGCCCGGGCGTTCGCTTTTGGACTTACGGCAAGCCTGACTGTCTGCCGAAAGTAGCTTGATCATGACGGGCATATCATCCAACGGGAAGTCCACCAAGCTGAAGGCGACCCCGAGAGCGAAGCCAAGCTGGACGTCTGGAAAGGAGAGGGCAGGCATGAACACCGACGAATACAAGAACGGCCAGACACATCGCGCACTTCCCGGTTTCGCGTCAGGCATGGCGGGGGCAGGAAAACCCGTCCCCGTGATCCCCCCTGCAGATCTGGCGGTTTTCCCAAAAGATCACAGGTTCGGATTTTTCCACAAAGGCCTCAGCAGGCGTCTCAGTCCCGCCGCCGTATACCCGTACCACTGCGACGACTTCGGTTACGACGGGGCGCTCTGCATGTGCGCCGTCCGTTACCTCCGCCCCGATGGGACCAAGGATATACGTCCCTGGATCTGGGGCAAATACGATGGCGAGGACGACTCCGCCGCCAGATTCTGCATGGGAAACCTTCCCGCAGAGTTCCCGCGGCCCCTCTACAACCTTCCGGAACTCAACATCCAGCTCCAACGCTCCGCCGAGCCGATCGTGCTCGTGGTCGAGGGCGAGAAGTGCGTCGAGAGCATTTACCACCGGAACGCCTCCGGGGTACCCGCGCGGTACCAGACCATCGCCGAGCTTCTTTTCGGGGGCAGGGACTTCGCCGCCGTGACCTGGGCCAGCGGTTGCGCCTCGGTCAGGAAAACGGACTGGCGGCCCCTGGCCAAGGCGGCGCACGTCATCGTCTGGCCCGACAACGATAGCGGGGGCATGAAGGCCGCCTTTGAGATCCGGAAACACCTGCGTGGGATCCGCCCTGGCATGGCACCAGCTACCGTCCTGGACTTCTCCGGTGCCGGAAAAGTGAAGGGGTGGGATATCGCCGACCTTTTCGCCGAGACTGAAGCTCCCGCAACATGATTCGGCAATTCAAAGAACTATCGCAGACGCGCCTTCTATGGGACATGGCCATGTAGCTACATGCTACCCAACGCGGAAAGGAACAGCGCGATGACTAACAACGGAAACGGCAACGGAGCAGATCTGACGGACATCATCCGCAACGGACTGGCCAAGATGGGGGTCACAGGCGCCAGGGCATTCGATGGCTACGGAAACGAGCCTCTCACCCCCGCCGAGGTTACGGCGCTGGAGAACAAGGAGCGGGACCAGTGGCGCGCCATGAGGGCCCACAACGACCTTCTGGGAGGTCTCACGAAGGCCATCCCCGGTTGGATGATCGACATGGAAAACTACTCCCCCGAGAAGCCGTTCGCCAAGGTGCAACAGGAGGCGGCGGCATGTCTGGAGATGTTCGCCGCCGGGCTCAAGGGCGACAACGACTGGGAGGTGATGGAAGCGTTCAAGGCGGACGCGGTCAATGCGACCCGGCTGGCCGAGATAGCCAGATCAATGACGCGGGAGATGGTCCTTCCCGGGCTTAAACGCGGCAGGGTAGGGTCCATCATCGGGCCAGGCGGGGCGGGGAAGAGCATGTACTGCCTCGAGCTCGTCATGGCTTTCGCCGTGGCCCCTGCGGCTTCCGATGCCCTGAAGGTGTGGCCTGTAGACCTGCTGGAGGCTGGCCCGCTCACCAGCGGCCGGGCGCTTCTGGTGGCAGGCGAGGAGGACCACGATGACCTGGACGAGAGACGTCAGGCAGTCAACAGTAGAATCTTCCGGCACGGCAGGACATCATACGTTGAGAACGGCACGGAAAGGAACATAGACATCTTCCCCCCGGAGAAGGGCGTCCTGGAAGAGTTCGATCGGCTGATCGACGAAAACATCGTCTTCAACCCTTTCCGCGGTCGCCGTTTTCCTTTAAGCGGTCACGCCAACGACCGGAAGGCCGTTCTCATGATCGACTACATCAAGAGCGAGGGGTTCAAGCTGGTGATCTTCGACCCGCTGGTGAAGTTCCACAACCTGAAGGAAAACGACAACATGGACATGGCCCGCCTCATGAACGAGTTTGAGAGTATCGCCAAGGAGGCCGAGGCCACCATCATACTGAGCCACCACGTGGGCAAGATCGCCGCGTTCAACTCCGATGAGTCCAACGATTCAGCCGGGGCCTCCAGGGGCGCCTCGGCCCTGACGGACGACATCCGCAAGGTGGACAACCTCTTCGTCATGTCGAAGCGCGACCATGAAAACTGCAACGTCATCTTGGCCGGTCGGCCAATCTACCCGGAGAGATGGAGGGTGGTGAAGCACGCGATCGTGAAGTGCAACAATGCCGCCATTTCCGAGCCCAAATGGTACTGCCGTCCCGACGGGGTAGTGATGGAGCCGGTTCAGGTGGTCTCGCGAGATTCGACCGGCGGCGGGAAGCAGTCAGGCAAGAACGCCTCGTCTAAGATGAGCGGGATGGACTATTCCTCGGGTGATTACGACCGGATCGATCCCAGCTTCAAACTGAAGAACTAGCCAATTGCATCGCGGACGGAGCGCCTCTCCCAGCCTCGATGTGGGGGACGTTTCGGGCCGGAAGGAGAAAATATGGAAAATCAGGCCATAGCATTGATATATTCGAAGTACCCGGTCGGATGGAACGACAGCGCCCTGTTCCGGCTCCCTGATGGAGGAAAGGTCGGAGCCTTCAGTACGGTCCCGGGCAACGCCAACGCCTACTTTAGCGGTCCGATCCGGCCCGGCGAAAGCGAACGGACCGTCAGCCTGGTACTGAACGCCATGGCGGCCTGCAACCCAAAGTTGGCGGACGGTGCCGATGATGACTCCTTTATCGGCCGTGCCCTGCACGCAGGCTTCTTTCCCCCATCGCCCGACGGCAAGAGACCGCCCCCGAGGAACTACAGGAGAATCTCCTGTATATCCGTGAAGCCGTCCGCCCTTTACGGCACCGCCTGGCCAGTACAGCGACCGAAGCTCGACTGGATGAACGGATTGCTGGACGTCCTGGCATCGGTCAGGGTACACGATATGGACCCGGAAACCAGCGAGCGCGTCCTGCCTCTCATCGTGGTCAGACGTGACCTGGAGCCCGGCAAGATCTGCATAGGGTTGCACCCGACCCTGACAGCGGCAGCGCTGAACGGCATGGCGTTCGGTAAAGGCGAGAACCGCCGGGTGCTCTTCAAGGGCCGGAACTCGGTGATTCCGCTGGACGAACGCCGTTGCCTACATGGCGATTTCGCCAAACACCTCCACGCCAGACTTTGCGACAAGGCCTTGCCAGGGAAGACCAGGGAACGCAACCTGGACAACCTCCGTGATGAAGTCCGCGGCGAACTCGACAGGCAGGCGGACGCCGAGGCGAAGGCCAGGATGGACGCCGAGCTCGCGGCGGAGCCTGACCCTGCGGCCAGGGAGGTCCTGACAAAGGCGTGGACAAAGAAAATGGCGGCCGCAAAGCGGCAAAGGTTGTGCCTGTGGCGGAGGAACCTGGCCAAGTTCGCCGTACAGCTCAAGAAGCTCGAGAGCGACGGGTACCCGGCCTGGAACCTGACCTTCGAGGGGCAGGGGAGGCTTCGCGAGACCATCGCGATTGCCAGGACATCAGAGACTGAGCTGGTCGAGGAGGAGCGGGGGAACGTTGCGGCAGTCGAGGCGGAGGCCCAGCCCATCCTGGCGACCGCAAAGACCAGTACGAAGAGGCCCTGGAAGGCAAGGTTCAAGATCAGGTTCGAACGTTCGAGATTCTTCAGTACCCCCCCCCGGTCCTGCAACGGTAGCAAAATACGCATTATTGAGGCGGTGAGACGCGGCACGGCATCCGGCACGAATTTTGGTACTGTGGCATTGGAACCGATGTCCTTGCCATTGGATCGTTAAAACAAAATACGAATCTGCCGTTCCAAGACCCCTCACAAAAATGTCCAAGGCCCCTCACAAAAATGTCCATAACCCCTCACAAAAATTTCCAAGACCCCTCACATCCGCCTTCGGGACCTTATGGCGCAACTCCTTATTCCATATAGCTTTTCGAGGCCAATAACGGCATCCGTACCCCCCCCTTCTAAGAACTCTTAACATTAGTTAAGAGTTGACGGCGGTACCCGCCTCCCTTCGCGGGAGCTCCGGGGCGGGTACCGCCGAAGACCGGATCCGGAAAAGGGCCCTTGTGGTATATATTTCAACAATACTGTATTTTGTAACAATTCGTTTAAACGAAAGATCCTTCGCGGAAGGTCCGACAACGCCTCCTTCATCTAGGAATTGTGTGCAGGAAGAGTCTTATCTTGAGCGGCAATCAATCCTCCCAACCTTCAGGCCTTTACCGAAAACCTGGGAGTGCCCTGTCCGGCAACCGGAATTCTGGACACGGAGAGCCAAGGCAACGATATCTGGTGAGCGTCAACGTTGATTGTGATGCCTTAGTCGGACCAGGACCCCTGGACCGCAAGCCACAGGATGCCGTAAACTGGCTGAAAGGAGTTACACGGATGACAAACGGCCTAAAGGAAGGGCGACTGCCTAGGGGATGGATCGCCGATGGCCTGTTCCGATCGCGGAGAGCGCGGCTTGGAAAGGGGCCGGTTAACTTGATTCCCAACCCATGGAATAACCGTCCTGGATTCAGGGCACCGAGTTTCCCCGGACCCTTTGCAGGTGCCGTGCTACTGGCACTGGCGGCTGCCATGCCAGAATTCAGGGACCTCCGGCTCGTGAGTGACTCGGAGAAGTCAGGGAAATGGGTCTTCCTGCGGCGGCAACTTACGGCCCGGGCGGATGGATCGGAACCTTCCGATAGTTTGTGTGGCCTTGTCGGGTACGCCAGGGCTAATGGCGCGGAACTCCTTGACGCCATCGGTCATGTTGGCCACTGTGCGAAGATTAGGGAAGCTATCGGCGATTTGGCCAACGTCCGCGTGTTCGATACCGATCCGGCGACCGGCAAGGAAAGGGAGCTGGCCCTCCTGGCTGCCGACATAGGACCGAGGCTGGCCGACATCTCTTATGTCCTTCATCCGACACTGACCGCCGCCGCCCTGGAAGGGACAGAGATCGGTAAGGCGACTGAGCCTCTTCCGGGCGGATCCGCCGTTCGGATACAGATGCCGGATTTCCCTATTCTGATAAACAGTACGGCGATGCTCATGCACATGTTCTTGAGTGAAAGGATCCCGCCCGGCGATGAGGCCATCGTGGAAGCCGAAGAGCTCGCCAGAGCGTATCTGGGGGACATCGGCCAGAGGAAGGCTATCGCGGCCTGTCATATGAACCCCATGTACTTCAGCCTGATGGAACTTGATAAGCGGAAGGATTGGACAGTCAGCCTGGACTTCTTCGAGTCCGGTTCTCTTCTGATCCGCCACGGACCGCCTGTCGCCTTCCCAGTTCACCATTCTGGTTCTTTGCATTAAACGGAGCGATTCCGACCCAAATCAGAAATCATTTATGGGCACGGCTGAAGCCGTTGTCTCGATAAAGCGCGAGAGCCGGGACTCAGCACCTTCCGACACCAGCAAGGAGGCAAGCCAATGTCCGGCATAGGAAACGTGTTTCCGAACTTCCCGGCGGGGATGGTAGGATCGCTCATTTCGCCCGGAGGCACGGGCAAGTCCACCCTGGCACTCCAGCTGACCGTATCGGTGGCCTCTGGCATCGACATGCTCAGTTTCTAGCCGAACGAGGCCAAAGGCGCGGACGGCAAGATGGCCCCGACCGGGGCCGTCTACCTGAACATCGATGACCAGAAACCTATAGTCGACAGACAGCTGGCGGCAATGGGCCTCCAGATCGACTGGCCGACCAAGCAGGCCGCGAAGAGTAACCTGGTCGTAAAGCACCTCCAGGGCACGGACATCGACTTCCGCGACAGGAAATGGGCCACGTTCCTTCTGAAGCAAGCGACCTGGAGAAGGCTCAAGGCTGCGGGCAACGGGCGAGGCCAGGACAAGGGTTGAGCCTAAGGCCGCCCACGGCCCCCGCGACAGACCGCAGGGGCCGGAAAGCGACCGAAAGGATGGTTTCAGATGGCCAAAAAAAGGGCGCTTCCATGATATCCCGGGCCCCGGCCCGTACTTTTACTTCCCCGGCCAGTACTTTCACTTCCGGCAGATCCCCTGGACATAGCTTCAGGCCTGGATTTCCCGCCTCAGTCCTATGCCCTTATAAGATTTTAAAAATCAAATCTGCCGGGCGGGGGAACGGCTTCGCCCCCGACCGGCGCGAGAACCCGGAAACAGGCGCACCGGCCGCTGATGGGCGACCCGTGGCCGGAGAGCCTCCACTGGCCGGAGAGTTTCGACTTGGTTGCCATATGTCAGATGTCGCCTCCATCATTGAGGTATGTGTAAAAACTATGAATAGGACTTCACGGAGTCAATGCGCCTTTCCATTCAAAGGATGCCCCTAACGCATCTGTATTGGCCGTGGAGACTATATTTCGCCAAATCCGGCATGGAGTTCGGCCTGATTGGCAAACGTGTGCTTTGCCCTTCTATTCAGGCTCGGAAGGGCTTTTTTCACAGACATCATCATTGTCTATTCTGGCTTTCCGTCCGTCTCCTCGCGAGCTCTGCCGGTCGGCCGTTATAGGACGATCCCGGGCTCGCCAGCACGCTGGATATCCCGGGCCCCGGCCCGTACCTTTACTCCAAAAGTCCGTACTTTCACTCCAAAACCTCGTAGTCTCACTTCCGGCAGATCCCATGGACATAGCTTCAGGCCTGAGTTTCCCGCCTACGCCCTATGCCCTTATAAGATTTTAAAAATCTTATCCGCCGGGCGGGGGAACGGCTTCGCCCCCCGACCGGCGCGAGAACCCGGAAACAGGCGCATCGGTCGCCGACGGGCGACCCGTGGCCGGAGCCTCCCCTGGCCGGAAAGCCTTCCCGTGGCCGGAGCCTCCCGTGGCCGGAGAGCCCTCCCGTGGCCGGAGGCTCTCCTGGCCGGAGAGCCCTCCCGTGGCCGGAGCCTCCCCTGGCCGGAGAGCCCTCCCGTGGCCGGAGCCTCCCCTGGCCGGAGAGCCCTCCCGTGGCCGGAGCCTCCCCTGGCCGGAGAGC
>JAISFS010000279.1 GCA_031263485.1 Deltaproteobacteria bacterium
GACGGGGCCGCCGGCCCCGGGGATGGACCCCGATCCCCTCGCGGGCACCTCCGCCGCCGCAGGGGCGATCAAGCCGGGCTCCCTGGCCGGCGCCCCTAAGCTTTCCGGACCGTCCCCGACGGGGCCGCCGGCCCCGGGGATGGACCCCGATCCCCTGGCGGGCATCTCCGCCGTCTCGGTGGCCATCAAGCCGGGCTCTTTGGCGGGAGGGTCGGGAGGCGCGAAGCTTTCCGGACCGTCCCCGGCAGGGCCGCCGTCCGCGTGGATGGACCCCGATCCCCTGGCGGGCATCTCCGCCGCCGCGGGGGCCATCAAGCCGGGATCTTTGGGGGGAGGGCCGGGAGGCGCGAAGCTTTCCGGTCCGCCGTCCGCTGTCGTAGACCCCGATCCCCTGGCCGGCATTTCCGCCGCCGTGGGCGCCATCAAGCCCGGCTATCTGGCAAGCGCCGCAAAACTTTCCGGATCCTCCCCCGCAGCGTCGCCGCATGCGGGCGTCGACTCCGATCCCCTGGGCGGAATCTCCGCCGCCGCGGGGGCCATCAAGCCCGGGCCTTCGATACATGGCGGAAGGCTTTCCGGGACGGCCTCCGGAACTCCTTCGCGTTCCGCTGCGGATTCGGATCCGCTGGCCGGCATCCCGGCATCCGTAGGCTCGATTAAGCCGGGAGCGCCCGCCGCGGGAGCAGGGCGTCCGGCGGCGACGGATTCGGATCCTCAGGCCGGCATCCCGTCGGCCGTCGGCTCGATCAGGCCGGGAGCGCTCGCCGGAGATCATGTCCCCGCCAGGGGTCCCGCCTTGCCTGCGGCCCCGCGGCCTTCAGGGGGCCCCGGGCCTGCGTCCGCAGGGGCCGAGGTCGCCTTGGAGCCCCTGGCTCCGGGGGAGGCCGAAATCGAGGTGACGCTCTCGCCGGGCCTCCTGAGCCTCATCGGGCTTCCGGAGTGCGAGCCTGAGACGGGAGCGGACTTCCTGTCCGACGTCTTCCACCCCGGGGACGGCGCCGTCTTCGCGGAGCTGTTCGCGGGTCTTCTGGACGGGCGCGTGCCGCGCTTCAACTTCGAGCACCTTCTCTGGAACGCCCGCACGGGAACCTGGGAGCGGTGCTCGTCCTCCGGCGAGGCGCGGATGAGCGGGGACCGCACCCGCATAGACGTTTCCGCCGTCATGGGGATAATCCACTCCAACGAGATCTTCGACGAGACCGTCAATTCCCTGGGGGCGCTCACCTGGCGCAGGCCCGGGGCCGGCGAGGCCCAGGCCCTCATCTCCAAGGACGACCACTACAGGGTGATGCTGGACACCCTGCCCACCGTCTGCACCATCTGGGACTCGGGCTTCAACCAGATCGAGTGCAACGAGGCCGTGAAGTCCCTCTTCGGGGTGCCGGACAAGAAGACCTTCTTCGACTACTTCCCGCTCCTCTCCCCCAGATTCCAGCCGGACGGCCAGATCTCGGAGGCGGCCAACCTCAAGAACCTCCAGACGGCCTTCCACGACGGCTACGCCCGCTACGAGTGGCTCTTCCAGACCCTGGAGGGGGATCCCATCCAGTCCGACGTGACCCTGGTGAAGGTGACCGACGGGCGTTCGCGGATTCTCGTAAGCTACATAAACGACCTGAGGGAGCTCAAGGCCACCGAGGCGGATCTGGAGCGCGAGCGGGCGCTCCTCCAGAAGATCCTGGACCACAGCCCGGTGGCGTTCCTGATCAGCGTCTCCGGGAAGATCAGGTTCATCACGCCCTTCGCGAGGAAGACGCTGGGCGTGAACATAGCCGATCCCGTGACGGCAATCTTCCGGAGCCCCGAGCAGGCCCAGTACGTCACGCGCCTTATCGAGAGGAAGGGGAAGATTTCCTGGGAGGAGGTGGATATAAGGTCCCGCGGCGGGGAAACGATGCACATGCTCCTGAACGCCTTCAAGTCCGACTATTCCGGATCCATCGGGAACCTGTACTGGCTCATGGACATAACCGAGATAGCCGAGAAGGAGAAGGCGCTGACCGTCGCCCGCGAGGCGGCGGAGGCCTCGACCAGGGCCAAGAGCGAGTTTCTGGCCAACATGTCGCACGAGATCCGCACGCCCATGAACGCCATCATCGGGCTGTGCCACCTCGTGCTGCAGACGGAGCTCTCCGGCCAGCAGCTGGAGTACGTCTCGCGCACCCAGAGCGCGGCCAAGGCCCTTCTGCGCATCATAAACGACATTCTGGACTTCTCGAAGATCGAGGCCGGGAAGCTGGAGATGGAGCGCACGGAGTTCCAGCTGGAGGACGTGCTGACGGAGGCCATCGAGCTCCAGAGCATGCGGGCTCAGGAAAAGCACCTGGAAGTGTACCTCGACATGCCGGAGATGAACCTCCCTCCCATGATAGGCGATCCGGTCAGGCTCTCGCAGATCCTGAACAACCTCCTCTCCAACGCCATAAAGTTCACCTCCGAGGGCGAGGTGGGCATCAAGGTGGAACTGGAGGCGGAGATCCCGCTTACCGCGACCGCCCGCTTCACCGTGACGGACACGGGCATCGGGCTTACCCCCGAGCAGGTGGGGAGGCTGTTCACCCCGTTCACCCAGGCGGACTCGTCCACCACCCGCAAGTACGGGGGCACGGGGCTGGGGCTCACGATCACCAAGCGCCTGGTCGAGATGATGGGAGGCGACATCTGGTGCAGGAGCGAGCCGGGCAGGGGGAGCACGTTCGCCTTCGACGTGCGCCTGGAACTCAAGGAGCGCTGGCTCCGCGCCGAGTCCCCGCAGCCCTTCCGCGGCAAGCTGGCGTTCGTGGCTGACGACAACCCGTCCTCGCTCACGGTGCTTTCCGCGAACCTGATGAAGCTGGGCTTCGAGGTGGGACGCTTCGTCTCCGGGGACGCGTTGCTGACCCGCGTCCAGGCCATCAAGGCCGATCCCGAGGCCAGGCTCCCGGATCTCGTGTGCTGCGACTGGGCCATGCCGGGCTTGGGCGGCCTGGAGGCCGTGGCCGCCGTCCGGGGGGCCGCGGGTCCCTCGCCTCCGGTCGCGATGATCCTGGTGAGCGGGCCGGTCACGGCCCCCCAGCAGGATGCCGCCTCCAGGGCCGGGGCCCCGGTCGTCCTTTCCAAGCCGTACTCGCTCGCTGCGTTGAGCTCCGCGCTCACGGATCTGTTCAGCAAGGCCCCGGTCAAGTCCCGCAGGGCGGTCAAGAGCAAGGACCATTCGGAGCTGGTGGCTCACCTCAAGGGCACGTCCCTCCTTCTGGTCGAGGACAACGAGGTGAACCAGCTGGTCGCGAGCCGCATCCTTCGCAGGGCCGGCTTCAAGGTCGCCATAGCCAACAACGGCCGGGAGGGCGTGGAGATGTTCGGCAAGGGCGAGGGGGCCTACGACCTTGTCCTGATGGACATCCAGATGCCCGAGATGGACGGATTCGAGGCCACCCAGGCCATCCGCTCCCTGCCCGGCGGCAAGGAGGTGCCCATCGTCGCCATGACCGCGCACGCCATGACTGGGGACAGGGAGCTGAGCATCAAGAGCGGCATGAACGACCACGTGAACAAGCCCATCGACGTCCAGGAACTCTTCAAGACTTTGGCCCGCTGGCTCCCCGGCGATCGGGACGGCGAAGGGGCCCCCGGCAACGGCGGCGCCCGCCCGGACGGCCCCAAGGCCCTTGTCCCGGCATCGGCCGGAGCGCCGGAAAAGGAGGCCGTCGCCCCGGTCGGCGGCGCAGAAGGCGCCCCGTCCGGGCCCGAAGGGGTCCCCGGGGCTCCCCGAGGGGACTCCCTGCTCGCGGCCGTCCACCACGGCGGGAACTCGTGAGCCGAGGCATTGCTGGACGTTTTCGGCCCCGGGAACGGTTTCCCGTCCGGACTGCCGCGGCCGGAGGGGCCCGCGCCTTGACGACGCCCGCCCGTTTCCCGACAATAGCCGAATGTCGATGCGGGGAATCTCTCGGCAAGCCTCTGATCCGGACTTGCCCCCGGCAGCCGGGCTTGCCTTGCCAGAAAGCCCGGGTCCCGTCGGACAGAACGCCTTTCGGATCCCGGTCCGGACGGTCCGGACGGTCCGGCGACTGGCCGATCTGGGAAATCGGGGGAACCCCCGGAAGGCCCGGATAATCCCGGCAGCCCGGGACCGGGGCCCTGTTCGGACCCTTGCCTTGCCCGGCATCGTTCGGCATCATCCGATGTCCCGGCCCAGTCCCCGGACTCGCCTGGCAAGCCCTTTGACCCCGCCGCAGATCAAAGGCTCAAGAACCCTTGCCGAGGCTTCGCCGTCCGCGGATTCCGCCCCGGTCGCCCTTTCCTTGCGATCCGTTAGGATAGTCGGTTTTAAACCATGTATCATGCGGCATGGCATCCGCCATGCCGCAAACCACCGGCGCCAGGCGGAGCTTCCGCTTTCCGGGCCGTCGCCAGCTCCCGCCCATCGAGGGTCTTTTGTCAGCCTTTTCGACCGAAAGGCTAGCAAAAGGCCTTAGCCTGCGGGGGTCCCGCACTGGCCTCCCTCAGGGGGCCCCGGGAAGGCGCGTCCCGGCGCCGTCTGAGCCCGGCCCCCGCTCGCAGGGGGCCGGGAGCGAGGCATCATGTCACCCCCGCCCTGCGGCAACCCGGCCGCTTGTCCCAACCCCTTCGGAGCTCCCGCAGGTCCCGGTTTCGGCCGGGCACTCCCCGCGGACGGCACGGTCTTGGAGCCCCCCCCGCCCTTCGCGCCGCTCGTCCTGGAAGACAGGCCCGCCTTCAAGGCCCTGGAGGCCTCGCGGCCGCTGGAGGGCTCGGACGCTTCGTTCACCAACCTCTTCATCTGGCGCAATTACTACCGTTTCGTCTGGAGCGCGGAGGTCCCCGGGGCCCTGTGCGTGATGGCCAACCCGGAAGGCTCCCCGCCGTTCTGCCTGCCGCCGCTGGGCGCCTGGGAGGACCTTTCCGCCTGGGACTTCATGGCCTCCCGCATGAAGGCCATGGGCCTGGAGCCTTTGTTCTCACGGGTGCCGGAGCGGGCGGCGGAGTTCCTCAAGGCCGCGCGGCCGGCCTGGGTGGTGGAGGCGGACCGGGACAACGACGACTACATCTACGACGCGTCCAAGCTCCGGACCCTGTCCGGGCGCTCGATGCATCAGAAGAAGAACCACTACAACCATTTCGTCCAGAACTACAGGGCGGAGTTCCTCCCCATCACCCGCGACCTTTTCCAGGAGCTGAAGCGCGTGGAGGACAAGTGGCTCACCCTGAAGACGGAAAGGGAGGGCGAGGGGGCGGCAACGCATCTCGCCATGGAGCGCGAGGCCATCCACGCGATCCTCGAGAACTTCGAGATCCTTGGCCAGAAGGGCCTGGCGGTGACGATCGACGGGCGGATCGAGGCCTTCACCGTGGGCGAGATGCTCTCCCCGGACACCCTGCTGGTCCACGTCGAGAAAGGCAACCCGGAGATCCGGGGCATTTACGTGGCCCTGTGTTCGCACTTCGCCCGCCAGATCTTCCCGGAGGCGGCCTTCGTCAATCGCGAGCAGGACTTGGGCCTGACGGGCCTCAGGCGCTCCAAGGAATCCCTGAAGCCCCACCATTTCGTGAGGAAGTTCCAGATTAGGCCCAGATAACGGCCCGGATTGGTCCGGATGGGCTCAAGTTGGACCGGACAAGACCCTAAGGCTCGATGGCACCGGATAAGGCGGCCAAAAGGCCATAAGGTTCAGATGGGCTACGGTAAGTGTCAGGCGAAGCCGGAAGCGCGGCCGGGATCCTGGGGACGGGGACGTCGGCTCTTGCCGGAAAGACGCGGGAACCTTACCGAGTTACCGGGATACGGATGGCTCCGGGCCTTGCGCTTCACGCCCGCGCCGAAGTCCCGGCATCGACGCGCCTTGAGCGCGCCGACCGGCCAAGGGGATTGGATTCGGACCGCTTGCGAGGACGGTTCCGGGAGACCGCCCTGTCACGGTTCCCCGCAGGTACCCCCCACGGATTAGGCCTTCGCGCCGCAATAAGCCCACGCCCGCCATGATCCCCGATGGTCGGCGATTGCGCAGAACCCCGCTTGATTTCGCGCTTCGACGTGTCGCGCGAGCCACGCGCGCTCCTCCGGCCGCGTTGACCCGCGTCCTTGAGCGTAGCGGCTTCGTTCAAGTTTCTTGCCCTTTTCCCGCCGGTCATCCGCCCTCCCGTTTCCCCGTCCGTCGCCCGTATCCCGTCCGTC
Organism: Deltaproteobacteria bacterium; assembly: GCA_031263485.1. Classification (GTDB taxonomy): domain Bacteria; phylum Desulfobacterota; class Desulfarculia; order Adiutricales; family Adiutricaceae; genus JAIRZX01. Next base: position 6,173 of record JAISFS010000279.1, read on the forward strand.
GCCCGTATCCCGTATCCCACCTTATCATGAAACGTTTCTTGGGCGTCGCGGCTTTTGGGACGCATCATATTGCGATGTCCGGAAGGGTTTAATGCGCCGGGGTGTCGATAAGCAGCATGATCGTGCAGGAGATCATAGCCGTTCGCTTCGCCGCAAGGCCATGTTCCGGCAACTCGGCGTCTCTCGTCGGGAACGCCATTCTGGGGGCGGGAGGTTCGCCGCCGTTTCTTTCGAAGAAACGTGATCTCATGGAAGCCATCGGTTCGGCGAAACGGGTCCGAGGCGAGCCGGAATGGCGAAGTCGGCGGCTAATCCTTGAAGTTTTTGCTATCGTGAGTCAGTTCTGTTAAAATATAAAAGCGATTGCCCCTCCCCGCCGCTGGCCCGAGCCCGATCCTACGCTATCCGGAGATGCGTTTTTTGCCGAGAACAGAGTCCGATTTCAAAGCCGGGACAGCTTTACCGTTCCGCGAGAGAGCCCTGAGGCGCCTGCGCCGGCCCTTTCTGCGAGAAGCCCCCCCGTCGCGGCCCGGAAGGGCCCTGGCAGTCGTGCTGGCGCTGGCGTTCATGGCCCCGGCGGCGTGCTCCCCCGTCTCCGGCGAGGACATGGACCGCCTCCGCGGCGAGACCGAGGCCCTGGCGGCCGAGCTCACCCGGCTCAAAAGCGAGTCCGAACTCCTGGACAGGGCGCTCACCAACGTGTACAGGGAAAAGGATCGGGTGGTCGACCGCCTGAACGCCCTGTCCGGCGAGGGGCCCGTGCCTCCGGAGGTCGTGGACATCGCCGAGGCGCCCGCGCCGCCCTCCGCGGACGGGGAGGAGGCCCCTTCGGCGGGCGATGCCGCCAGGCCCAGGACCTACGTGGCCCAGCGGGGCGACACGCTCTCCGACATAGCCAGGCGCAACAACACCACAGTCCAGGCCATCGTGGCGCGGAACCCGTTCCTCGCCAGGAGGCCGGAGAACATGGTCTGGGAAAAGGACACGCTGACGCTGCCCGACTGACGCCCGACATCCGATCGTGAGGTTATGGAAAGCCGCGCCGACTTCAAGAAATTCCGCCGCGTCACCGTGAAGATCGGTAGCCGCATCATCTGCAACGACCAGGGGCTCGCCTATGACAGGATGAGGGCCCTTTCCGGCCAGGTGGACCTTCTCCGGCGCCGGGGCATGGAGGTGATCCTGGTCTCCTCCGGGGCGGTGGCCGCGGGCCGCAGGAAACTGAAAAGCCCCCCCGGCCCCCTGACCATCCAGAGGAAGCAGGCATACGCGGCCGCGGGGCAGGTGGCGCTCATGACCGCCTGGGAGAAGGCGTTCTCGGCCCACGACCTGAGGGCGGCGCAGATACTGCTCACCGCGGACGATCTGGCCGACCGCCACCGCTTCATCCACGCGAAAAACACCCTGCTCACCCTCCTCGAGATGAAGGCCGTGCCCGTCATAAACGAGAACGACACCGTCGCGCTGGACGAGCTGAAGTTCGGCGACAACGACACATTAGGCTCGCTCGTGGCCTCCCTGGCGGAAAGCGACCTCTTCGTGAACCTGACGGACATAGACGGCCTGTTCGACCGAGACCCCAGGGACGGTTCCCGCCCGCCGCTCATCAGGGTGGTGGACAAAGTCGGCCCCGCGATCATTGCCAAGGCCGGCAAGCGCGAGGGCTCCCCCGAAGGCACGGGCGGCATGTACACTAAGGTGCGCGCCGCGGGCAGGCTCTCCGAGCGAGGCATGCCCAGCGTCATCGCGAACGGCCTGACCCGGGACGTGCTCCCCAGGCTCATGGACGGGGAGGAGCTGGGGACGTTCTTCAGGCCCGCGGCCAAGCCCCGCGGCGCCCGGAAGCACTGGCTGGCCTTCGCGGCCAGGCCCAAGGGCAGACTCGCGGTGGACGTCGGCGCCGCCAAGGCGCTGGTCGATCACGGGAAAAGCCTTCTCCCCAAGGGCGTCTTGGGCTTCGATGGGCTTTTCGCAGCCGGGGACGCGGTGACGATAGTCTCCTCCGACGGAGGGGACGAGCTGGGGGTGGGGCTGGTGAACTACACGAGCCCCGAGCTCAAGATAATCATGGGCCGCGCGAGCCAGGACATCCAGGAGATCCTGGGGTACTGCCACTCGGAGGAGGTCATCCACCGCGACAATCTGGTGATTTTCGCGAAGACGGCCGGCGAGGCATAGGCCAATCGTCCCGGGACGGCGGCTACCCGGCCTGAGCCCGGGCATTGAGCGGGAATTTCCCGGAGCCCCGAAGCGTTGGTTCGCAAAACGCGCACATAGGCATTACGAATCGATTGCTTGCCGCCCGACGCTCCCGTTTCGCGACACGCCGATTCTGCCATGGGCAGATCCAGATCCAGATTCAGATTCAGCTTGGCGAATCACGGATGATGATGGTGCCCGGTGCGAGGGTGTTGCCCTTCTATGCGAGGGTATAGCCGCTCTATGCCCCAATAGCGTCGGGAATGGCGGCAGGCATTTGAAGCCCAGGCGACGGGCAAAGGTTGCGGGGAGCGGCGCGTTAGACTGGCCGTTGGCCGGACGAGGGCGTTTTTCGCGGCCGGCCCTGACCAGGAAGCCGGAAAGGCACGGTCGCGCGATGGGGCGGCACGTCGCGGGAGAGACCGTGCGGGCATGACGCCCCGCACGGCCAATGTTGACATTTGTGTAAGTTCAATATATCTTCTGTTAAAATTTTACTTTCGCCGTGCGTCCGGTTTACGGGAGCGGTCGGTGGCGTTCATGCGGGAATGTTTGCGGCGCTCTCGCGCATCTCTTCCGGATCGGAAGCCCGAACCGGAACTTTTGTCTTCCATGACGGACCGCCCCCTTCCGGACCGCACCTTCCGGACAGCCCCTTGCCCCTTGTGTCCTCCGGTACGGCCTTCCCGACCCGTAGCCCTTCCGGGCCCGGGGGCCCGCCCGTCCTGGGCCGCTTTCCCGGGCCCGGCGAGGCCGAGTGCCTGCCGCGGTCTGTTTTTAGCTTACGCGAGGACTGAGCCAGCGATGTCTTCCCGTACCCCTATGCCCGAGCACGGTCTCATGGCGGCCTGCATCCTTGCGGCGCTGGCCCTGGGGTCGCACCCCGCCTGGGCCCAGGGTCCGGCCTCTGCGGCGGCCCCCGGGACGGGCGCCGTGGGAAGGCCCGGGTACATGGACGTGCCGGGAATCAGCCGGGACGAGGCGGAAGCCATCGAGCGGGTCAAGGCATCCCGGGACAGCCTGATCTTGGCCAACGAGCCCAGCTCCGAGATGTTCCTTGCGGAGGACGGCGGCATGGGCGGGGCCGGCGCGCTTTTTTCCGAATGGCTTTCGGGCTTCTTCGGGATCCCTTTCGAGCCGCGCGCGGTGGAGTGGAGCGGCATTCTCTCGGGGCTTGAGGACGGCTCCGTGGACTTCACCGCAGATTTGACCCCCACGCCCAGGCGTATCGGGGTCTATTTCATGACCTCCCCGGTAGCCGAGAGGCCTCTCCAGTACATAACGTTGCCCGGTTCCAGGCCGCCCTCGGAGATAGCCAGGGGCCGTCATGTCCGCTACGCATTCCTGCAGGGGTCGGAGGACTTCTTCCACGCGCGCGAGAACCTCGAGAAGCCGTTCGTGGCCCTGAGCTTCAAGGACATGGCCGAGGCCTGGGCTGCGCTGGAGGCGGGCGAGGCGGACGCGTTCATAGCCGGGTCGACCACCAGGGTGGCTTTCGATCGCTACGGGGAAACGGCCGCGGAGAACATCCTGCCGCCGGTGGCGGTCGACGTGGCGCTGGCCGCGAGGAACCCAGAGCTGGCCCCCTTCGTCGCCGCGGTCCAGAAGTACATCGACGGGAAAAGCCGGGCCTGGCTGGAGGACATCTATCGCCGCGGACATCGGGACTGGGTCCGGAAGAGCCTGGCGGACTCGCTGACGCCCGGGGAGCGGGATTGGCTGGCGTCCAGGCGGGGAAGGCCGATCATAGTGGGCTACGAGTCCGGCAACTACCCCATGAGCATCTATAACGAGACGGAGGGGGAATATCAGGGGGTGGGGCCGGACATCCTCGCGGAGATCTCCGATCTCGCGGGATTGGAGCTCGTCGCCGCGTACCCGTACCCCGTGCAGTGGACCGAGATCCTGACCGGCCTGGGCGAGGGCAGGATCGAGGCGGTGACGGAGCTGGGACGCACGCCCGGGCGCGAGGGCAAGTTCCTGTGGACCGACGAGCCATACATGTCCGACCGCTACGCCTTCCTCTCGCTCGCGGGCTTTCCGGACTGCGAGGTAGGCGACGTGCCCGGGCTGCGGATAGCGATCATCGAGAACGCCGCCTTCACGGAGTTGTTTTGGAAGTGGTTTCCCGGGCACCGGAATACCGTCGCCTTCGAGACCGTCGAGGAGGCATTCGACGCCGCGAGTCGCGGGGATGTCGATCTGGTGATGGGCACCCGCAACATGGCGATCTACATGGCCAGCTACAGCGAGCGCCCCTTCTTCAGGGAGAACCTGACGCTCAAGGAGAGCTACGAGTCATATTTCGGCGTGTCAAAGGACCTTCCGGAACTCAGGGGGATCCTTTCCAAGGCCCAGAGGCTGGTCGACACCGGGCTGGTCGCCTCCCGCTGGCGGGCCAAGGTTTTCGACTATCGCGGGGCGCTCGCCCGGGCCCGCGTGCCCTGGATGGCCGGCGGCCTGGCCCTTCTGGCCGCGGCGGGCGCCATCATAGCGGTCATGTTCGCCAGATCGCGCCGCGACGAGGCCGCGCTCGAGGAGGCGGTCGCAGCCCGCACCGAGGAGCTCAGACGCGAGATAGCGGTCTCCGCGCGGGAATCCAGGGCCAAGAGCGACTTTCTGGCGCGCACCAGCCACGAGATCCGCACCCCCATGAACGCCATCATCGGGTTCGCAGAGCTCGCACGCCGCGAGTACGGAAGCCTCGCCGGACTGGAGTACGTCCGGGGGATCCGGAGCGCCGGGGCGAGCCTCCTGGCCATCGTCAACGATGTCCTGGACTTCTCCAGGATACAGTCGGGAAGCTTCACCCTCGCGCCTTCCGATTACGGGACGGCGGGGCTGATCGGGCGCGCGGTCGCCGCCGCCCGGCCCGGACTGGCCGAAGGGGTGAGGCTCAAGACGGACGCGCCCCCCGATCTGCCCTCGATCCTAAACGGCGACTCGGGGCGGGTGGGGCAGGTGCTCGAAAACCTCGTCTCCAATGCCGTTAAGTACACTAAAAGCGGATATATACTGGTGAAAGTCCGTGCAGAGCGGATTATGGCGACATCGGACGGAGGCGCCGGAGATGCGGCCGATTCCGCCGAACCCGGAAACGGCGGCGATGCCGAGCGGGATCGCGCGATGCTGTCCTTCGAGGTACGCGATACGGGGAAAGGCATCCGCACGGCCGATCTCAAGCGGCTTTTCGTGGAGTTCACGCGCCTGGACGAGAGGATCAACGCCGGACGGGAAGGCGCGGGACTCGGATTGGCCATCTCCAGGCGCCTCTGCCTCGCCATGGGAGGCGATCTCGAGGCCAAGAGCGTATACGGCAAAGGGTCCACGTTCCGCGCGCGCATGGTGCAGAAGGTCGCGGACTGGACCCCCATGGGGCCGCTGGACGGGGAGGGCGCGGCATCGGCGTCCGCGCGGAAACCGAGCTTCGTCGCGCCCGCCGCGGAGGTGCTGGTCGTGGACGACAGCGCCTCCAACCTCATGGTCGCCGAAGGCCTGCTGGCGCCTTACGGCATGAGCGTGAGTCTGGCGTCCGGCGGGCCCGAGTCCGTGCGCCTCGCGCTGGAGCGAGATTTCGATCTCATTCTCATGGATCTCATGATGCCGGAGATGGACGGCGGCGAGGCCATGCGCGTCATCAGGTCCCAGAAGGGCCGGACCGGCGTCCGCGTAGTCGCGCTCACGGCCGACGCCGTCTTGGGCGAGCGCGAGCGCTTCATTGAGTCCGGCTTCGACGACTGCCTTTCCAAGCCCATCGATCCTTCGCTCATGGACGAGATCCTGGTGCGGTGGATCCCGACTTCCAAGCGACGGCCCATGACCTGAGACGCCTGCGGAACCGTACTTCGGGCGGCGGACGAGCCTCGGGCCGCCGGGGGAACCGGCCCATGGCCGCCGGGTTCGGCAGTGTAGCCCGGGTCGGGAGAAACAGGGGTTGCCGGAACCTTGTCTCGGGGACCCGTCGGTCCGCTCCCGTTTGCCGTGACTCCCATGCTCGCTGCGGCTTGCCTGAAGCCTGAGCATGTTGTTTGCGGACAGCCGCCGGGCCCGTGCCGCGGAGTTCTCCCGGGCCGTGCCGCAGAGTTCTCCCGGATCGGTGCGGCGGCGCGGTCCCTGTCCGAAGGCTAGGCATTTTGTGACGGTGGCGGACGGGAGGCGGCTTCTCCGGACAAGCCGCTTTTTTTCGGGTGGAGGCGCCGTTGAGGTCAAGTCACTTGCGTGCGCCATGAAACCCGACTTGGAATCAGGGGTGTTGCAGCCTGGTCTGGGGGAGCTACGGCGGCTTCGGAGGCCGCCGCCGGAACGCGACCGGCACGGAAAGCGGGGACGGGGAGGACGGTCGCCATTCCGGAAAAGTTTTTCTGGAGGTATTCGGGTGCGCCTGAGCTCAGGCGGCCTTCGGGCAGGCTCGCTAAACCCTGGCATCGAGCTGAACATAATAGCCGGATCTGGCTATAAACATGACGTGGGTTGGCAACATCTCTTGACCCCCCCTATAAACATGACGTGGGCTGTGGAAAATCATTGGAGTCACTGTCATGCAGGACGCGAGGGGGTGATTTTCCGAGATTATGTAACTTAACATTGGAATAGAAATTGAATAATAATACAAAATTAGGACCATATCTACAATCA
>JAISFS010000101.1 GCA_031263485.1 Deltaproteobacteria bacterium
ACAGGGCACATCAGACCGCCGACGGGACGCCCCAGGCCATGGGCAATGCATGACCCCATCTCTCAGGAGGAATTTTCGCCGTTCGTATGTTCGTAAGTTCGTAAGTTCGTAAGTTCGTATCTCCTTGGCAGTCCCAGGGGGTACCCATTGACAATCAACGAAGGCACAGGTTAAATTCGATATCGAATCAGGTGCTTCTTTGGGCACTGAATGTGTCAAGTTACAGTATGGCACAACACGTCAAACCTCCTGGAAAGTTCAATCTGCATTTCGGTTTACCGCAAACACTTGACGGCATTCCAGATATTACTCCTGCGGGAAAATATCAAAAACTATGCAGTGCCCAGATTTTCACTACAATCAAGGCGTTTACAATATTAATCCATAGGTATTATGACTACACAAATATGAATTGACTTTTGTTTTAAATGTACTTCTTGTTGAGTTCATGAAATACTTAAGATTGCAAATTCTCCACATTTCTCCCTTTAACTCACACCGATGTGATGATATATTTCCGATATCTCGTTTCTATTGCCTTTGGAGGTTTCCTATGGGAAACATGCATAAGTTTCCGAACAAGACGAAGCCTGCGAGGACACTGAATCCGTTGCTTGTCCAGGATTACGTGTATGCGCATTTTATTCAGGTCGGCTCTCCCATAGTCGACAAAACCGCTCCAATTCTAAATCTTATAACTTCGGGAGAAGGTCCATATTTCCTTGCCAGACCAAGAAGATTCGGAAAATCGTTTTTGCTCGACACAATTGAAATCATTTTCAGCGGCAGACCTGAATTTTTCAAGAGATTTGATATAGCCAAGAAAAAGCACAAGTATGCCTGGGAATGCTTGCCGGTCATCAAACTGGATATGGTCGATGCCGGCGATTCAGCTGACAGGATCGAAGAATCGCTGCTTCAGACCGTGTTGGAAATCGCAGATGATCATGGAGTGGCGATCCCAAATTCAAGTTCAACTCCAGCATCAGCGATGGAAAGCCTGATCAAAGCCGTTTCGGGAAAACAACAACCGACCGCCGGTTCGGAAACCGTCGTTCCAGATCGGTTGAACCTCAGAAACGTTGTTCTCCTTATAGACGAACATGACTTTCCGATCCTGTCAAACCTTGGTGATGAGCCTGCAATACGACGGATTCAGGAAAGTCTTCATCGGTTTTATGCCGCCATCAAATATAACATAAAATATTTGCGTTTTATGTTCGTTACGGGCATCATGACATTCAAAGAATTATCATTTTTTTCGGCATTCGAAACAGTCAACGATATATCTTATAATCCGAGATATGCCGCCATTTGCGGCTTCACTGAAGATGAAATTACAAAATATTACAATGCCTACCTCGAGTCGGCACTGGATTCGATGATTGAGAAAGGGAAACTCCCTCAGAATTCGACCGTCGATTCGCTCATGAAACTGATAGTTGAGTGGTACGACGGCTACAGTTGGGACGGCCAGACGAAGGTGTTCAATCCATATTCCATAAAAAGCTTTCTTGAAATGCACAAATTTGACCACTACTGGTATAATTCAGGCGACTCGATATCCAAAGAATTATTCAAAGATGATAGCCTCAAAATGTTCGATATCTTCAAGAAAGATATTCTTATCGCCTATCCGATATCCGTCACTGACCCTCACAAAAATCTTGACATGACATCATTTCTCTTGCAGGCCGGGTATCTGACAGTCGACAGCATAAGAGATTCATCCGTTGACAGTATCGAGCGATATCACCTAAAAATCCCTAACAAAGAGCTCAAGAGCGCGATACTTAATGAAATATCATCCGGTTTTTTAGTGCCAAGCGGCAAAAGATACGATAGGGCCATTCTGAATAGCAGGCTTGTCGGATTCTATAGATCGCTTTGTTCCTTAAATTATAAAGATGCTCAAAATATATTTTCCGCAATTATGTCGCGAACCCCTAAGACTGAACTTCTTCCCTGCAGAGAAAACGCTCTACACCTTATTCTGTCTAAGATTACGGAATTGTACAAATTTCCGCATATGGACGAATTGATCTCCGACAATGGATGGGCCGATATAATCATTCCGACATTTCAAGGCCATTTGATCTCCGCAGAGCTGAAATATGCTCGCGCAACCTTCACTTCTAAAAAATCTGATAAGTGCTCCAAACCCGAATGCACCAAAAGGAGTTCGAAATCAGACATCGATGGCAAAGATGCCTTTGCCTGCTCCACACAGACCGACATCTATCAAGACGCCGATGAACCAGCTCTACCGATTCGACATGAAAACAATATCATTTACAAGGGAAAAGGAAAAGGAAAAGGAAAAGGACACAAAATTAATTCCTTCGATAACCATTCAATGGTTCGCGACATCCTCTTGAGGCACATTGAAATGGCTTTCACCCAGATCCTCGTTAAAAATTCCACAAAGCTTTTTCTAGAGAAGGGTAAGGAACTCTTCGCTGCCGCCGTTGCTGTTTACGACACATCGGATGTGATGATCCGCTTCGGACACGTTGGCTGGAAGGACGATCTTAAGGACAAGGTCGTCTTGACCGCAATCCCTGACCGGGATCTTCCGCTCCGGAATCCTCAAGGCGAATAGCCTGTCCTTTAGTCTCTCAGGCCCCGGCGACAGAACTTAACAATGACAGTTCAGTTGCTTACGGTGCTTCAGCATTCAAGTGCTTAAGTGTCTTGGTGTTGCGCCGCTGCAGCAGCAAGGATTCACGTCGTCGGTTGCCGCGGAGCCATGAAAATGCGGTATCACGGTGCCTCGGCGTCATTCACTTGGGCATGTCACTTCTGGATGAGGCAAATACGGCCCCGGAGGATGCTATCGCCCTCCGGGGCCGCCGTTCATGCCCAGGGCCGAGCCCGGCCCGGGTTGTTTGATCCTGGAAAGGCTTTTACTGGAAAGCCTTTTGCTGGAAAGGCTTTTGCTGGGAAGCCTTTTGCTGGAAAGCCGTTTAGAAGGTGAACCTCAGCCCGAGCGTGCCAGCTATAGCGTCCCGCCTCCCCATGGAGCCCTGCGCTCCCACCTCAAACTCGACGAAGCTGTCGGGGGACTTCACGATGACCCCCAGCTCGCCGATTCCGGAGGAGCCGCCGATGGTGGCCTTGGGAAGCTTCCTGCCGGCGAAGGTGACCGCCGAGTCGCCGTCGAACTCGTGCTCGAAGTACAGGCCGAAGTACGTCCTCACCAGGTCGGTCGCGTTCACGGTCAGGCGGGCGCCGGCCACGGCCCTGGAGGAGGTGACGGACCCGAAGGAGGCCCTCACCCCCTCCACGTCGAAGGTGTCACCCTTGCGCCGTGTGTGAAAATACTTGGCGGAGAGGTCCACCGACCCGTCCAGGCCGCTGTCGTTCAGGTCGATTATGTAGCCGCCCCCCGCGTGGAATCCCCAGTACGAGGCGTCCATGTCGTATTTCGTCTCCCTGCCCGTTTCCGCAGTGAAACGCCTGGCCTTGAAGTCGATGTCGGCCTTGCCCAGGCGCGAGGAGAGCTCGAGGTACGCGTGGGTCGACCCGGGTTCGTCGAAATCCAGCCTCGCGAAGGCGCCGCCGCCCAGGTAGGAGAGGTCCCCCTCGCCGTGCAAGGTCGGGATGCCGGCGAAATCGCTGTAGGAGTCGTATTCGCCTTGCCCGTACTCCACGAAGACGCCGGCGACGACGGGGCCCGCTCCGGTCTCGGTCCCGAAGGCCACGCCCAGATCGCCGTTGAAGCCCTTGACGTCCACGTGTGAGCCGGTCTCGGACCGGTGCCATCCGTAGCCGACGTTTACGAAGGGGGTCACACCGTACTCCCCCTTGACGCTCTGGAGCGCCCCCGGGATGGTCCGGGAGGCCAGGGCGTCCGCGCCCCGGTTAACGAAGGATATGGCGGCCAGGGGGACCTCGGAGAAGACCTGGGCCTCCCTGCGGACTATCACGTCGGTGACGCCCAGCTGGACGGCGTTGCCGACCTTCAAGGCCTCCACCCCGTAGGTCACGAACGGCCCGTGGGTGATCATGGCCGCGGACTCCACGTCGCCCGTTATGGCCGCCGCGGACGACATGATCAGGATCGTCTGGCCCTTGCCGAGGACGGGGGAGCCCGCCACATCCACATTGAATTTGGCGGCGTTGTTGTTCGCGACGGTTCCGAGCGCGATCGTGCCGGTCGAAGGTATGAGCGCCGCGGGCGCGGACGAGGAGGCGGCCGCAATCTGCTGGGAGGTGACCGTCAGGTTGAAGTTCTCGAAGCCGGATATGTCGACGAAGGACTGGGATGCCGACCCGGCGGAGATGCTCACGCGATCCATGGTGAGGGTGTTCCCGCTCACCTTGTCGCCGGTCGTGCCGCCGCCCCCGCCCGCGAGCGACACCCCGGCAGAGAGGGTTATCAGGCCCGCCAGGCTGACCGCGTTACCGGTGGCCGGACCCGTGCCGGTCGCGACGAAGCCGCCGTACACGGACTTCGTGACCGCGCTGTCCCTGAAATTCACGGCGTTTCCGACCGCGCTCCCGGCGGCCCCGGCGGCGCCCGAGTAGCCCCCGTAGATCCCGGTCCCGGTCGCGCCGACGGTTCCGGTGAAGCCCGTAATCTCCACCCGGTTGCCGTCGGCCTTGCCGCCTACGGAATAGCCGCCGTAGACGTTCCCTCCGACCGTGGCGGCGCCGGACAGGAGGACGCGGCTCTTGTCGACGTCGCCCGCGCCGAATCCGGAGTAGGAACCGGCCAGGTGCAGGCCCACCGTGCCGCCGCTCAGGGCGACGCCGTTGTCGCTGGCCTTGCCGGCAGTCACGTGCCCGCCAATGACGTTGCCCAGGACCGAGCCGTCCTTCATCTCGACCGCGTTGCCGGTTACCGTGTTGTCCACGACCTCGACGTTGGTCTCGCCGAAAAGGATCCCGCCGCCGATGACATGCCCGCCCACGGAGGTGGCGGCGCCGGTGACGATCACCCTGTTGCCCCTGAAGGTCGACCCGGCGTGGTTGCTCCCGTAGCCCCCGTAGACGCTTATGGACACCGTGCCCTTGCCGAGCTCGACCTCGTTCCGCTCGACCAGGGAGCCCGCCCCGGAAGCCGTGGCCCTGGATCTCGCGACGTAGCCGCCGAAGACGTTCGTGGCCGAAAACGACCCGGCGGTCCCTTCCGCCACGATGACGGTGTTCAGGATTGCCGATCCGGTCCCGGTCGGGACCACGCTGGTTTCCTTCGGGCCGTGGACGTAGCCGCCCGCGATGATCCCCGCCACGAGCGTGGCGCCGTCCTCGACTATCACGGAGTTGCCGGTCACCGTCCCGAAGGCGTCCAGAAGGAATCCCGGCCTGTCGTCGCCCCTGATGAAGCCGCCGAAAACCCTTGCCACCGCGCCGGAGATCGAGCTTCCGTTACCGAAGAGGACGCTGTTGGCGAAGACATCGGCCGTTCCCCCGTTGCCCGGCTGGGCGACGCCTCCGATGATTCCCGACGTGACGCCGTAGCCGGCCTTCCGTGAGATGACCCGGTTGTTGCTCACGGTAACCTGGCCGGGGGCGAGGGGCTGGGAGGCGCCTCCCATGATGTACTTGGTGACGGTCGCCGCGGAACCGGCGTCCAGGTCGATGATGAGCGTGTTCCCGTCGACCAGTGCCCCCGTCGCGGAGCCGCCCGCCGCCACGCTCCTGCCGCCCACCGAGGGCGAATTGTAGAGGAGCGTGTGCTTGGACGCGACCGGGACGATCCCGTTCAGGAAGACGATGGTCTCCCCCAGCTCCCCGCCGCCGTCGATGGCGTTCGTGCCGAGCTGCCACGGGGTGGGCGGGCCGAGGGACATCGCTTCGGTGTCGTGGTCGGGGGTCGGATCCTGCGCGGCCGCCGCCCCCGGCAGGAGCGCGGGAGCCGTCAGGGCCGCCGCCAACGCGAACGCGAGGAACCATGAGGTTTTCGGGGCGGCAGTGCCGCCCATCCCGGTGATTCTCTGGAGTTCAGGTATATGCTTCAAAATAAGCCTCCTTGTTTCGCTTTTCAGTCTTATCGCGGCGCGGAGCTACGAAGGGACGGGAACCGCAGTCCCGCCCTCTGCCGGCTCTTGGCGCGGAGCGGAGAACCGCCCTCGGAGAGGGGAATCTCCCGCAGAGAGCGGAAACCCCCGCAGAGAAGGCTACCGCCTGTGGCGCGGGAAATCGTGCGCATCTCGCCCGAGTCACTTGCGCGTCCGGCTCGCATCCTCTTGTCTGAGCCTCAGAAGCGTGTCCCCCATCGGGCGCTAAGAGCGCTATCGTCCGAACCCGTAGGCAGATCGCCTTTTCTCGGGAAAGCCACCGGATGCGACGGAAGCCCTTTCATTCGAGAGCCTCCGTCTTGAACGTTACGCGCCCAGGCTCCGCAACCGGGTCAAGGCAACCGGTCCGGTGCTGAAGCGGTGTAAGTCGATGTTATTCGGAGAGAGGCAAAGCCACGTGGGGACAGGAGAGGGGTACGGGTGAGGCGGGAAGGGAAAGCCGAGATGTAAAGGCAAGGGGAAATGGGAAAGGAAAGGGAAAGGGAAAGTGAAAGGGAAAGTGTCTAGGCAGGGGATGACGTAAACGGGAAGGGTATGCCAAGAGCCTCAGAAAAGGCTCGGAAAGAGCCTTGAGACGTGGAGCTTGATGAAAAGCCGGAAACCTCAAGCCTCAAGACGGATACCGGATATCCCAATACAGATGCTGGAATCGCCAAAATAAAAATCAGAGTTCTGCTGGGGCCCGATGCGCCTTGACGCCATTGTCGCCGAGATTTCTGGGGTCTTTGAAAACGTCATGACCGCATCCATATGATTTTCGTTCGCCGGCTACGACCTCGAACATCATTTCCTTACCGTACTGCAGATATGGTACGCGTAATGCGGTTCATATCCTCGCCAGCTGTCCTGGACCAAGCGATCATCATATGAATATCCAGACATTTCCTGATGCCCTGCAGACAAAAGAGCGGTGGAAAGCGAATCCCGCCGCACCAGAGGAACGCTTTGAAGCGGCCCAAAACAACCCGGATAATGCGATGTCCAACGGCATACGCGAGATAAACGTTACAGCCGCGGATCATTCCCATACAAGGCAAATACCGCCCTGTCTTGGGAATGCCATGCATCCTATCAGTTTTTTCCGGTTAAAACAACCGACAGAAAATATCAAATATCATTTGAAATGAAATTATGTTTCGATATTGCGGGAAAATGCAGTTAAATCGTGAAATTTGATTGAGAGAATTACCGTAAAAGTTGACGCGTGACTATCCGCGTTTCGCACAACATATCAACGGCAAACGGCAATCATTCAGCCATTTCACGTGCCGACAACCATATTTAGATATCTTCGCCAGTTGCGCACTATCGGGAGATGCGTGCCGGATCATTGGTTTTCGGCAACCGTGCCAGAATCAACGCGTAACGGGATTCTGACGGCTTTATCTGAAGCGTGAACTCACTCCGTTCGCCGAGAGCTGAAAGAAAGCCCCTGAAGCATCCACTTCTCTGATGCATCGCCATACCGAAAACCCGCGCAAGTTCCGGCTTTCAGGGACGGTTTCCAGAAACGGACACGAATACCGACTTATCACAGCAAGCGGCGTCCGCCGTCCGCTCCGCCGGCAGTCCGGACAGCGATTGCAAGGGATTCCGGAGAAATGCCTGAAAACATGCCTTGAACAGAAGGCACTGAACAGGTCCGTTTAACATCCCAGTAAGGCCATGACAGATGCTCATGCAGAATATCCGGTATTCCGCCATTTTTCAGGATCGCTCGACAACGACGTTTTCTTGTGGACATGGCGGGGGAAGATCTGGCATCGCCTGACACGTTCTTGTCGTTTTTCCGATACTATGGCGCGTATAACGATTTTGATATCGCGACATGACGGGTTACCCAAGTCGATGACGCGGGATGCCGCCTCCCTCGACGACGGCGGCGTAGTCCAGCTTGATTGCAGCCGCAAACCCCTGATAAGGGGTGAACAGATACCAAAGTCCCGGCTGGCGCGAGACCGTTACCGGCTGAAGCCCCGGCCCCCCCACGACCGGGCCACGGACCGACCGCGTTGGCCCCCCGCGGCCGGGCCACGGACCGAGCGCGTTGGCCCCGCGCTTTGCCGGGACCCGGCGCCGGGGGTTCGGGACAGGCGCCGAACTGGCTCAGGCCGAGGTCAGCCCGCGATCCGCCCGGGTTCAGGCGATGGTCAGCCCGGGATCAGCCCCGGCACGGCTCAGGACGCCTTATTCACGGCCTCTTTCAGGAAGGCGTTCACCTCCGCCGCGGTCTCCAGGGCCATGGCCTTCTCGGCCGTCTCCCTGGCGTCGACCTGGGACCACTTGGATATCTCCTTGCGGCAGGCGAGCACGGAGGCCGGGTTCACGCTCCACTCGTCAAGGCCGAAGGCGAGGTACAGGGGGACGAGCCCGGGAACGCCGGCCGCCTCTCCACACATGCCGACCGATATGCCTGCGGCCTTACCGGCCTTCACGACCCGCTCGACGCTCCGGAGCACCGCCGGGTGGAAGTGGCTGTAGAGGTAGTCCAGCTTGGGGTTCAGGCGGTCGGCCGCGAGGGTGTACTGGGTCAGGTCGTTCGTCCCGATGCTGAAGAAGGCGGCCCGGCGAGCCAGAGCGTCCGCCATCAGGACCGCGGCGGGGGTCTCCACCATGACGCCTAAGGGGACGTCCCTGTTGAAGGGCTTTCCCTCGCCCGCCAGCTCGGCCTTCAAGCCCTCGACTATGGCCCTCGCCGCCTCCAGTTCCTCGCAGCCGGTTATGAGCGGGAGCATGACCTTCACGTTGTCGCGGCCGTGGGCCGCCCGCAGTATCGCCCTCAGCTGGACCTTGAACAGGCCCGGGCTGTCCAGGCAGAACCTTATGGCGCGGTAGCCCAAAAAGGGGTTTGGCTCGCGGGGGAGATCGAGGTACGGCACCTCCTTGTCGCCGCCTATGTCGATGGTCCTTATCACGAGCTCCCTCCAGGCCATGGTCTCGGAGGCCTGGCGGTAGATCCGCACCTGCTCGTCCTCGGAAGGCGGGCTCGACCGGCCCATGAACAGCATCTCCGTGCGGAAGAGCCCCACGCCCTCGCAGCCGTTCTCGAGCGCCAGCTCCGCCTCCTTCAGGGAGGCTATGTTGGCGCAGACCAGCCGCCTGTTCCCGTCCCTGTCAACGGTGGGCCTGTTCCGGTAAACGAGGAGGGAGGCCACCGACCCGCGCCAGACCCTCCGGCGCTCCAGGTACGCCGCGAGCCTGTCCCGCGGCGGGTCCAGCTCCACCTCCCCCGAGTCGCCGTCGACCGCCACCGCCGACCCCGGCATGATCCCGGCCAAGGCCCCCGCGAGGCCCATGACCGCCGGAATGCCCATGGCCCGGGCCAGTATCGCCGAATGGCTGGTCTTGCCCCCGCCCTCGGTCACGATGGCCTCGACGTTCTCGCGCTTAAGGACGGCGGCCATGTAGGGGGTGAGCTCCCTGGCCACGAAGACCGAGCCGGGGGGCACCTTCGAGGGGTCACGGGCCTCCCCGTGGAGCAGTATCCCTATGAGCCTGCCTCGTATGGCGTACATGTCCGCGGCACGGGCCCTTATGGTCTCGTCCTCCACCCGCGAGAAGAGGTCGGCCACCGCCTGACACCCCGCTTCGGCGGCCGCCTCCGCGGTCTTCCCGGCCTTCACGGCGTTTTCCATCTCCTCGGACAGGAAGTCGTCCTCCAGGAGCACAGCGTGGCCCTCGATCATGTCGCCCTCGCGGACGCTGCCGCAGGCCTTGAGCTTGGCTGCCAGCGCCTCGGACTCGCCCAGGAAGATCTTCTTGGCGGCCTTGAGCCTCTCCAGCTCCGCCTCCTCGCCGCGGAAGACCGAGGCCGAATGGTCCAAATCCTCCTCGGCGTGTATGAACGCCTTGCCGACGCCTATGCCGGTCGAGACCGGAACGCCTTTCAGCATGACTGGCACCTCACTCGCCGAAGCCGTCGTCGAAGAGCTTCTTCACCGCGGCCAGGGCCTCGGCCTCGCCCTCGCCGTCCGCGTGGATCTCGAGTTCCGCGCCCTGCTTCATGCCTGCGGCCATGATGAACACGGCGTTCTTGGCCGCGATGTCCTTACCCCCGAAACGGAGCGTCACCTTGCAGCCGGGGAACGGCTTGACCGCCTGGACTATCATTTTGGCGGTGTTCATGTGCATGCCCTGGGAGTTTATGATTTTGACCGGTGCGAATAGCATAGCTTTCTCCCTAGGAGTCTGTTGCATAAGTTGCTTTTGATGAAGGGAACGAGAGCGGATGTGGCAGACAAGAGATAGCCACTCCGCAACCGAAAGGATCCTGGCAACGCCTTCGCGAATTATGCGACAGGATCCGAGGGACGCGGGCCAGCTTTCGTCCCCCGCCGAGTCGCGGGCGCCTCCTCGGGCGGGGGCAGTTCAGGACGCGTTCCGAAGCCCCCCGGCCGCCGGGCCGGAAAGCGGGCCGCCTCGGCATCGGGCGGGGGCACCCGGCGCGGGAAAACCCTTCTGGGGCTTAAGGTCCGGTGGGCATCAAGGCCGCCCCCCGCAGATCAGGCGCACGGTCGCCCGCGCCCCGGTCGCAAAGGCCAGTGTCTGTTCGCCCCTCCGGAAGAAGAGCAGGCGCAAAGAGAGAACAGGCTCAAAGGGAGAACAGGCTTATGGAAAACGCGAAAACCGAAAATGATGAGAAACGGCCGAAAGGGACAAAAAAGGCTTCCGGGCTCATGCCGACGGAACGGCGGCGGCAGCCGCGGGGGACTTCAGGAGGTTCTTTTTCAAAAGGGCGAGCAGGATCATGGAAATCAAGGAACCCGCCGCGAGGGCTACCAGGTAACTCCCCCAGTGGTCGACCACCGGGAACACGAAGATGCCGCCGTGGGGGGCCCTTAACCCGCAGCCGAAGGCCATGGAAAGGGCCCCGGCCACCCCGGACCCCACGATGCAGGAGGGTATTACGCGGAGCGGGTCCGCGGCCGCGAAGGGTATGGCCCCCTCGGTGATGAAGCAGAGGCCCATGACGTAGTTCACGTAGGCGCTCTTGCGCTCGTCGGGGGTAAGGCGCGACTTGAAGAAGGTGGCCAGGAGCGCTATGGCTATGGGCGGCGTCATGCCGCCTATCATGACGGCAGCCATGACGTCGAAGTTGCCGGAGGCTATGGCGGCGGTGCCGAAGACGTAGGAGGCCTTGTTGATGGGGCCGCCCATGTCGGTGGCCATCATGCCTGCCACGACGAAACCCAGGAGGAGCTTGGAGCCCTCGCCCATGGACTTGAGACCTTCGGAAAGCCAGGTGTTCACGACGCCCATGACGGGGTTTACCGCGAACATCACCAGCCCTATGAAGAGGACGCCCAAGAGGGGGTAGATGAGGGTGGGCTTTAGCCCCCTCAGGCTGTCGGGCATGCCGTCGGTGAGCTTTTTCAACCCGAGCATGACGTATCCGCCGGCGAAGCCCGCGAACAGGGCCGCCAGGAAGCCCCCGGATACGGGGGGACTCCCGTACAGGCTCGCGAAGGAGAGCCCCGATGCCGCGAGGGCCCCCCCCACGAAGCCCGCCGCAAGCCCGGGGCGGTCGGCTATGCCGTAGGCGATGTAGCCCGCCAAAACAGGCAGCATGAACCCGAATGCCGTGCCGCCTATCTTCATGAAGAAGGCGGCGAGCGGGGTGTTGTTCCCGAAATTCGAGGGATCGACTGTGAAGTCGTCCAGGAGGAAGGCGAGGGCTATCAATATGCCGCCCCCGATCACGAAGGGCAGCATGTGGCTCACGCCGTTCATGAGGTTCTTGTAAACGGCGCGCGCCACGCCCCCGCCGTCGTCCTCGGAGAGGGCGGCCCCCCCCTGCTCCCTGTACACGGGCAGATCGCCGGAAAGAGCTTTGGCTATGAGTTCCTCGGGGCGGTGGATTCCGTCCGAGACCTTGGCGAAGAGCACCTTCTTGCCGTCGAAGCGGGCGGTCTCCACCTTCTTGTCGGCTGCCACGATTACTGCATCGGCGGAGGCGATGTCGGCGGCGGTCAAGGGGTTCTGGACCCCGCCCGACCCGTTGGTCTCGACCTTCATGGGCACGTTGAGCTTCCTGCCCGCCTTGTCGAGCTTCTCGGCCGCCATGTAGGTGTGCGCGATGCCCGTGGGACACGCGGTCACGGCCAGGAGCCTGAAGCCGCCCGCCGTTACCTTTTCGAGCGAAATGGCCGCGGGATCCTCCGTGCCATGGGGCATCCCGCAGGAGGCGGCGCTTGCCTCGGCGCCTTTCCCCTCAGACGCCCCCGCCTCCCCGGCGAGTATCGCCTCCTCGGCTTTGTCCATGACCGCCAAAAACTCCTCCGGGGTCTTAGCCTTCCTCAGATCGTCCGGGAAGGCGTCGTCGGTCAAAAGACCCATGAGGCGCGCCAGGATGTCCACGTGGGTGTCGGCCCCCGGTGGGGTGGAGATCATGAAGAGCAGATCCGCCGGCTCATCGTCGTCGGCCCCCCAGTCGACGCCTTTCCGCAAGGTTACGGCCGCCAGGGCCGGGTAGGAAGCGGCCTGTGACTTGGCATGCGGGGTGGCAACGCCCAAGCCGACGGAGGTGCCGCCCGTCTTGGACTCCCTGTCCAAAATATCTTTCCTGAAGGCCTCAAGGTCGCCTACGGCGCCGCTCTCGGCCATGAGCCCGCAGAGCCGGTCGATGGCCTCATCGCGTGAGGCCGAGTCCTCGCCCAGGGAAACGCGGCCTCCCGCGAACAGATCGGATATTTTCATGGTGTTTCTCCTGTTCAGGTCGGGCCGCAGGGCCCGACGGCGGAGGTCGCACCAAGGCTGCGGCAGGCCTCAGGCGGCAGGGGATGCGCGAATCGGCGGAGGCTGTCCTGGTGCGGCGGCGGCTCGACTGAGGCTTAAGAGGACGGCCGGACGCGGGGGATGCCCGCCGAAGCCGGCGGGGATGCCGGAAGCCGGAGGCGGGAATGCCGGAAAGCGGAAGCGCCTGGCATTCCTGAAAGCGGAGGAGGGAGCCCGAAGGGGGCGGGGTGCGCCCGGGGCTCCGGAGGCCAGGCTCGCCTCTCGGTCCCGGCTGGCCTCACGGGGTATACGGTCCCGGCGGGGCTTCATGCCCGCGTCGTTCCGGGATCCGCGCCCCGGCTAGGTCCCCGGGACTTAAAGGCGGTCGGGCTCCGCCGGGACGATCCCTCGGCGGGGCGGCCAAACTGAGGGAGGGCGGGCACGACGGCGGGGACTGCATACCTCGGCCCCGAGCGCCCTCCGGCGCCCGTCAGATCTCCAGCGGTTCGGGGGAGCGGGCGAGTATGCCCTCCACGGTCGCCCTGTCCGCCACTACGGTGGAAAAGGCCGTGGCGGTGCCGGCCGCCGCGCCCAGGCGGAGCGCGGCGGCGAAATCGCCGGTCTCGCCGAAGCAGTGGAGGAAGCCCGCCACCATGGAGTCCCCGGCGCCTACGGAATTGCGGACCTCGCCTGGCACGGCGGCCACGCGCCAGGCGCGGCCGGACTCGCAGGCCAAAAGCGCCCCGTCCCCGGCCATGGAGACCAGCACGTTGCGGGCGCCCATCCCCTGCACGCGGCGGGCGGCGTCCAGGACCGCCCGGTCGCCGTTTATGGCCCCGCCGGAGATCCCCTCCAGCTCGAGCAGGTTGGGCTTGATTAGGAAGGGCCTTCGGGGAAGGGCAAGGGACAGGAGTTCCCCTGCGGCGTCCACGCAGGAGAGCACCCTCTTGCCGCCGACCGCGTCCAGGGCCTCGGCGTAGATTCCCGGGTCCACGCCCCTCTGAACGTTCCCCGAAAGCGCCAGCCCGTCCCCGTCAGACATCTTCCGGATCTTCCCCATGAGGGCGTCTATATGGGGGCGGGAGGGCGGCGGGCCCTCGCCGTTTAACTCCGTCTCGGTTTCGGAGCGGATCTTCACGTTGATCCGGGTGTTGCCCTCCGGAAGGCGGATGAAGTCCGTCTCGATTCCCAGGTCTCGCAGGCCCGCCTCCAGGACGTCGCCTATCCTACCCGCCGTGAAGCCCAGGGCCACAGAGGGCGTTCCGAGGGCTTTCAACATGGCGGAAACGTTTATGCCCTTGCCGCCCATCTGGAGCGCCTCGGAAGAGGCGCGGTTGATGCGGCCAGGGGAAAAGCCGTCCACGGCGATGATGTAGTCAAGCGCCGGGTTGAAAGTTACGGTGAAGAACACGGGCCACGT
The DNA here is from genome assembly GCA_031263485.1 of Deltaproteobacteria bacterium. GTDB lineage: Bacteria > Desulfobacterota > Desulfarculia > Adiutricales > Adiutricaceae > JAIRZX01. Next base: position 14,161 of record JAISFS010000101.1, read on the forward strand.
CTCCTTACAGCACGCTTTAGCTTCCTGAACTCCTGGCTCCCAAGAATCCCTGGCTCCCCAAATTACCGGCTCCTTGAACTCCCGCTGTCCCTTTCCCAGGTGCTTCCCCCCCGGCGCCTCCCCTGACACCCGCGCCACACGCCTTCCCGGCCCAAGTTTCAAAAATCGGGCCTTTCAAGCGAACCCAGCCCCTGGCCCAAGGCATAGCCCCTCCCCTTTTGAGGCTTACGGCCTCCTAAATAGGGGCAGCTCTAGGCGGGAACCGCTCCTCAATTTGTATCCGTTCATGGGGGCTCCTTTCCTCCACAGCCAAGGCACTATGCTAGCCATTTTTTACCTGAAATCTCAGAAAAAATTGTTGCACGGCCTCAAAATCCCAAAAAAAAATTGGGGGCTGGTGGCTAGGAACTCAATCTGGAAGTTTCCGACAAAAACATCGGAAATCGCATCTTTCGTAATCATTTACGGCCTATCTTACACAACCCTCAGTAGGACTCTTCAAACATAGCCCCAACATACGCCTGGCGGCGTCTCGGGAGGCGCGGACGAAGGCTTAGGGGCCGGGGTCGGCCTTTTCGAGGGCACTCCCGACGAGGCGGCGCGCCGCGCCTATCTGGAAGCGGTCGTGACCGACTCGCGGGCGGGAGCCGAACGCTCGGCGCTCGCGGAACGCCTCGCGGTCGCAGGCTCGCTTTCCGGGGACGACGCGCTTCGCCTGGAAACCTTGAACGCCATGGCCGGCGAGGCGCGGAAGGCCTTCCTGGACTTCTGCGACTCGCTTCCCGGACTCCTGGGGGAATCCGCCGGGGTCCAGGCGGCGGCCGCCGCCCGCAATCTCGCG
>JAISFS010000124.1 GCA_031263485.1 Deltaproteobacteria bacterium
TGACGGATTACGACAGCCTTGTCAAGTTGGACCTGAGTCACAACACCGTTCAAGTACTTACGATGAATGCCGGTTCCCTCGGCGCGATCACGGATCTGAACGCCAGTTATAACAGTTTCAGGAACGTATTCGATCTAACGTCTTACACGGCAGCGGTTGACGTTGATCTGAGCGGCAACGCCCTCCTCACCGGCGTCAACCTCAACACGACGGCCAACGATGATCTCCGGATCCTGAGGGCGAACGACACTGGCATCGTAACACTTGACGTCTCAGGATACGATCTCGCCGAACTGTATCTCAAAGACAACAAGCAGCTCACGACGCTTAACGCAAGCGGCAACGACCTCACGGTGCTTGATCTGGCGGGCAGCGACAAACTCGTCACGATCGACGCGAGCGGCAACCAGCTCGAGACCTTCAACGCCGCGGCATCGGTAAACACCTTAAAGTCGCTGAAGCTCGGAAGCAACCTGTTCGAAGGCGAGCTTGACCTGGCCGGCTACAAGGCACTCACGACGCTGGACGTGAGCAACAACAAGATAGACTCGCTAGTCTTGACGGGTTCCGCGGCCACGCTTGACAATCTGAACGCGAGCACCAACTCCTTCGTCGGCACGTTCGATCTGACACCGTATTCCGCGCTCGCGACAGCCAACCTGGGCGGAAACGAGTTGATCGGCGTCACGCTCGACAAGGTCGCCAACGCCGCTCTCCGGGACCTGAACCTGAGCAACAACAAGATCGCCGCGCTCGACGTTTCCGGGTACGGGCTGACCGCTCTGAACCTCGCGAACAACGTCGATCTCGCGACCCTGGACGCGAGAGGCAACGATCTCGCCTCGCTTGTCCTCACTGGCGACAACAAAATAGTTAAGATCGACGCGAGCGGAAACGAGCTCTCCGCATTCGACGCGTCGGCTTCCGCCGCCACATTGACCGATCTGAACCTGAGCGACAACAACTTCGCCGGCACGCTCAACTTGGCGGCCTACACCGCCATCGAGAAGCTGGACGTGAGCAAGAACCAGATCAGCACGCTCAACGCCGCTGGTTCGGTCGGCACCATCACCGACTTGAACGCGAGCGACAACGCCTTCACCGGCACGTTCGACCTGACGCCGTACGTCGCGGCCGCCAAAGCGGATCTGAGCGGCAACGAGCTCACGGGCATCACGGTCGACCCGACCGCCAACGCGCCGCTCAGGGAATTGGACGCGAGCTCCAACAAGTTCGTGAACCTCGCCGTCACGAACACCGGCATCACCAAACTCGATCTCTCGGACAACCCCGATCTCGTGACGCTCGACGCGAGCGGCAACGCACTCACCTCCCTGGTCCTTACGGGCGACACCAAGCTCGGCACCGTAAACGCCAGCGGAAACGACCTTGCCTCCTTCGACGCCTCCGCTTCGGCCGACACCCTCGCGACGTTGAACCTGAGCGACAACGCTTTCGCCGGAGCGCTCAACCTGTCCGCCTACAAGGCCCTCGCGTCGCTGGACGTGAGCCAGAACGGCATCACCTCTCTCGATGCCAGCGGTTCCGCGGCCACCCTCGCGACCCTTAACGCGAGCGACAACGGATTCGCGGGTACTTTCGAGCTGACGCCGTACACCGCCCTCGCCAACGCGGATTTGAGCGGAAACGCGCTCACCGGCATCGTGCTCGACCCGACGAACGTCGCGCTCAAAGTATTGGACGCGAGCGACAACAACTTCGTGAGCCTGGACCTTTCCGGGCACGGCCTCAGCTCACTCAATCTGTCGGACAACGCGGATCTGACGACGCTTAACGTGAGCGACAACGCCCTCACCGCGCTGACCCTGACCAACAACGCCAAAATCCAGACCATCGACGCGGGCGGGAACGCCCTTACCGCCATCAACGCCTCGGATTCGGCGGACACCCTCAAGACGCTCATCCTGGACGACAACCTGTTTACCGGTCCCCTCAATCTGACCGGATACAAGGCGCTCACCAAGCTGGACGCGAGCAAGAACGCGATAACCTCAATCGCGGCACCCGATTCCAAGGGCACGCTCGCGGATCTCAACCTGAGCGACAACAGCTTCGCCGGTCTCCTGGATCTGACCGGTTTCACCGCCCTCACGGCCTTGGACGTGAGCGGCAATACGCTCACCGGAGTAAACGCGCAGGATTCCGCCGACAGCATCGCGAAGCTGAATCTGGCTGACAACGCGGTGACCGGCACGCTCGACCTGGACGGCTACAGCGCCCTCACGGACCTGGACGTGAGCGGGAACCTGATCGCCACGCTCGACGCGTCGGATTCCGCCGCCACTCTCGCAAAACTGAACGCGAGCGATAACGCCTTCGCCGGCGCTTTCGACCTTACGCCTTACACCGCCCTCGCCCAGGCCGACCTGAGCGGGAACGACATCACCGGAATCGGGCTCGACAAGACGAAGAACGCAGCGCTCCGGGAATTGGACGCCAGCGACAACAAGATAACCGCTCTCGCCGTTTCCGGTTACGGCCTTACAGCCTTAAACGTCTCCAACAACGCGGATCTCGAGACGCTGGACGCGAGCGACAACGATCTGGCCGCGCTTGATCTGACAGGAAACGGCAAAATCAAGACCTTGGACGCTAGCGGCAACGCTCTCACCACTTTCAACGCGGCAGCCTCGGTCGCCACTCTCGAGACTCTTGATCTCGGCGACAACGCATTCGCTGGCAAGCTCGACCTAGCCGCATACCGCGCCTTAACCGAACTGGACGTGAGCAAGAACCAGATTGACGAGCTCGACGCGTCCGGGTCGGTCGGCACCATCAAGAAGCTGAACGTGAGCGAGAACGCGCTGGACGGCGCTCTCGACCTGTCCGGCTATATTGCCCTCACGGATTTGGACGTGAGCGGCAACACGCTAACCGCCGTCGACGCTTCGGATTCCGCCACCACCATCGAGAACCTGAAGCTGGCCGACAACTCGTTCGCCGGGCCGCTGGATCTGACGGGCTACAGCGCCCTTAAGACGCTGGACCTGAGCAAGAACCTCATCGATTCGATTACCGTGCCCGGCTCCCTGGGCACCCTCACGGGCCTGAACGCCAGCCAGAACGCTTTCACGGGCACCTTCGACCTGACGCCTTACACCGCCCTGGCTCAGGCCGACCTGAGCGGCAACACGCTCACGAATCTGACGATCGACCCGATCGTCAACGCCCCGCTCCGGAGCCTGAAGGCGAGCTCCAACAAGTTCGTGAACCTTGACGTTTCAGATCTCGGCCTGACCGCTCTCGACCTCTCGGACAACAAGGATCTCGAGACGCTTGACGCGAGCGGCAACGACCTCGCAAGCCTCGTCCTTTCAGGTTCCGACAAGCTCAAGACGGTGGACGCGAGCGGCAACGAGCTCGTGACCGTCGACGTCTCCAAAAACCCCGCCCTCGAGACTCTGGACGTGAGCGACAACAAGCTCACCACCATCAGCCTGGGCGCGCCCGCCGATTCCGCGCTCCGGGTCCTGGACGCGAGCGGCAACGCCTTCACGGCGCTAGACGTTAAGGGGTACACCAAGCTCGAGGAGCTCGATCTCTCCGACAACGCGGCCCTGACGACGCTCGACGCGAGCGGCAACGGCCTCACCAAGCTCGATCTGACGGGCAACGCTGCCCTCGAGTCGCTTAAGGCCACCGGCAACAAGATAGCCAATCTCGATCTGTCGGACAGCCACGGCCTCAAGACCCTGGACGTCAGCGGCAATCCCATCGTGTCGCTCGTCCTGCCCGATGACGTCGTCCTGGATAATGCCGTGTTCACCGGCAGCAACATGCCTTTGAGCGAGCTGTACGACTTCATACTGAAGCACGTCGCCGACGGAGGCAGCGTCCAGGTTGGCAACCAGATCGGCGTGGACCTTTCCGAGGTGTCCGACATCCCGGCAACAGGCTCGCCTGTCCCCGGCTTCGCCTATGACCTCAGCTCCGAGGCGACCTTGGGCGCCGCCAAAACCCCCACCGTCTTCACGGTCACCTACGATAACGTTGCGGCTGTAAGCGGCACCGATTACGCCATCGCCGACGGGAAGCTCACCTTCCTCGACCGCGGCGCGTACCAGATCGCCATGACGAACCCCGAGGTCCACAACACCGGTACCTACGGCACTGACGTGGCCACGGCGACCTCCTCCGTCCTCAACGTGCTCCCGGCCGGGGCGGAAGTCAGCTGGAACGGCGCCGCCTCCGCGATCTGGGGCCCGAAAGGCACCGTGGGTTCCGGGAAGGACTGGCTGTACACCGGAACAGGTGTCAACGCCCCGGCGGCGGACGTTCCCGTCCGTTACCTGAACGCCGACGACGTGGTCTTCGGCGCCATCGGCGACAAGAGGGTGACGGTCGCCGAGGCGGGGGTCACCCCCGACGAGATGACGGTCGAGGCAAACGGCTACGTGTTCTCCGGGGGCGCGATCAGCGGCCGCCAGCTCACGATTTCCGGACCCTCGGGCACCGCCGCCCGTTTCACCAACCCCATCGCCTTCACTTCCGGCGCGGAAGTGGCCGCGAACAACGAGCTGGCCTTCGACTACGGTAACCAGCCGACTACGACCAGCGCCCTTTCCGTTTCCGGAGAAGGCGGCGTGGCCAAGTACGGCGCCGGGCAGCTTACGCTTACTGGCGCGAGCGACTACACTGGGGCCACCCGGGTTCTAGCCGGCAAGCTTTCGCTGGGCGCCGGGGCCGACATCTCCGACAGCCTCGCCATCGGCGGGTTGGCGGTTTCCGGGGGGGCAACGTTCGATGTTTCTGGCTACGGCTCCCTGGCTATCCCCAACCTGACAGTCGTAGGAGGCTCCAACCCTGCGGTCATCCAGACGGGGACCAATTCCGCGGACTTCAGCGGGGCCGACATCACCTGGATCGTCCCGGGCGCCGCGGAGCCCGGCGAGAGCCTCCTGGAAGTGGGCAGCGCCAAGGTCGACGGCGACACCCTGTTCCATCTGGCATACGCCTCCACCAGGCCCTACGTGAATCTTGGCGAATCGCTGGTCCTCCTCGATGCCGCCACCCTCGACTCCGCAGGCTACACCTCAAAGACGGCGACTACCAGGGAAGGCGACCAGTACACGGTCCGCCTGGATCCGTCCGACCCCGGCAGGCTTCTGGCCACCCTCTCCGTGCTCGCTCATCTTGGTCCGGACAACGAGCGGCTCAAGGCCTACTCCGAGGCCGGCACCGCCTCCCTCGCCTTCGTCAGCGAGGGGCAGGATCTCCTGATATCTGAAGGGGTCCCCCTGGCCGTCTCGACGACCGCCGCTCAGGGCACCGCCTGGAAGATCTTCGCGGGGGTGCAGACGGGGAGTTCCCGCTACGATACCGGCTCCCACGTCAAGGTCAAGGGCACGACGGTGCTCACGGGGATCGCCGTGGGCACGGACGCCGGATCCGGTCGCTTCACCGTGGGCGCCTTCTTCGAGGGAGGCTGGGGCGACTACGATTCCCACAACTCCTTCGCCCGCTCGGCCGACGTCAACGGCGACGGCGACACCTCCTACGCCGGCGGCGGGCTCCTCGCCCGGTACGACTTCATCGGCGGCGGGGCCGACGGCCTCTACCTCGAGGCTTCCGGGCGCGCGGGCAGGCAGAAGGTCGACTTCTCCACCGACGATATCGTGCGCGACGGCGTGAGGGGCTCCTTCAAGACTTCCGGCAGCTACTACGGCCTCCATGCCGGCATCGGCCGCAAGTGGCAGCCCGGGGACGCCGACGTGCTTCTCGACCTCGGCGCCAGGCTCCTCTGGACTCGCCAGGAGGGCGCGGACGAGACCTTGAACCTTGACAGGCTACGGTTGCACTTCGACGACGCGAACTCGCTCCGGCTCCGCGCGGGAGGCCGCGTGACCTTCCTGACCGGCGGCGTAGTCGAACCCTATTTCGGCGCCTACTTCGAGCACGAGTTCGATGGTGAGGTCAAGGCGACCGCGAACGGCAACCCCATCGAGGCGCCCTCGCTCAAAGGCAACACCGGCATCTTCGAGCTCGGCATGCTTCTCAGGCCTTCGGACGGCCCCCTGTCCGTCAACATCGGCGTCCAGGGCTATGCCGGGAGGCGTCAGGGCATTTCCGGAGGCATAGGCGTCAAGTACGAGTTCTAACCATCTGATCTCACGATTTGGCGGCGGGTTCCGCCGCTGGCAAGGCGTCCGGCTACCGGACGCCTTGCCCCCTTGAATACCTTTGACGGCCTCGGAAGACCGGGGCATCCGTTCCGGCTGACTGCGGACGCAGGCCGGATCCGCGCCTTCCCGTCCCGTTCCCTCTCATGGGCGGCCCCGGCCAGGATCCGGCCACGTCCGCCACCCGGCGCCGTAATCCTCCCGAGCATGTCCCGGGACCGGGGCGGCGTCCCTTGTACCGTAAACACTACGCCGGGACCATGAGTTCATCTGGGTCCCGGCGTTTCTGCATCAGACGGTTCGCCGCCTGCGATGTCCGGGTCCAGTGCCTAATTCTGTATGGGCACTGTCTTGCTGGTAGTCCGTGTTCGATGTTTGCGCGAGGCCAACCGGCGCAGGCGGTGCCGTTTACACATTTGGCCGGTCTGTTTTTGGCAAAGTTCAATTTGATTGGCTCTGTTGTCTGGCCATGCTCGACTTCAGCCTCTAATCGGCCCAGATGTCCACTGGGAAGTTCCTGGCAAGCCACCGGCCGATGTCATCCGGGATGGTCGACAGGTTCCTCTGCGACTGAAGATGGGGCATGGGGGAGGGGAGCATGCCCATGACGGTGGCCATGCCGTTGCCGTAGAAGCGCTGGTAGCACACTGCTCCATACAGGCGGCTATGGACACCGTTGGGATGCCAAGGGAGTTTCTGGCGGCAGAGCCGCCCTGAGGTGTCTTGCCCCACTACAGGGACTCGAAGTCGGTCTTGCCCTCGCCGGTGATGATGAGATCCCCGCTTTGGCCTTCTCTCGGAATTTCTTGGGGGAGAGAAGCACCTGGACGCCTTTTAGAAGACGGCACCCGTGAAGAGCATGGGTGCCGCGCCAACGCCGCCAGCGGCGCCGATGCCCTCACGGGTGGAAACGTGCCTGCCGGCGAGCTTCCCCGCCACGGCGTGGAAGCGGTCCAGGCCCCGTCCATGAGGGGGATGAGGAGGTTGGTGGCCCCTTTGCGGGGCCAGAAGATCTGGCTCGTGCCGTTGGGGCCTGTCAGGGGGTTCTTCACGGCGCAGGCGACTGTGATGTCCGCCTCCCTGAGGCCCGGGTGGAGCCTCGACGCGTAGAGCGAGGCCAGATCCACGAGCCCCTGGGCCCCGGCGGGATCCACCGGGCTCCCGTTGGCCTTGAGCAGCCTCATGCCCAGGGCCTCCAGCATGCCCGCGTCGGAGTCGTTGGTGGCGCTCCAGATCATGTCCAATTTCTTTAACAATATCAGTAACTTAAGATGGACGAGAATAGCGTCTTCGACAATAAAATCGGTGATATCAACAACTTATCGAATAAAACCTCTCTTAAGTTCTTGATATTGCATGCTATTCCAAATTTTGTAACTTTAAATTTTTATTTGATGTCACCAACACTCCAGGCGCGGCCGTATGGTCCTAAAGTCCAGTAAGTCCGGTGCCGTTGTTCGGCCTATGTCCGCTTTCCAGGCCGTCTTCGGGCCCACTTTCATACAAAGAAGGCGAATCAAGCTAAAAGTTTTGCTTTCCCGAGAAATTTATGTTAACCAGAAGATAGGTACGGAGGTAGCTAAGTTGCAGATTTGAGAGTGGCCTTGACTTTCCTGCAAATCGCCTGACGCCCCATTTTTTGCCAGCTCGTTAAACTGAAGGAACGGCGGATAACCATGTCGGAATTTATGTTATATTCTGCAGCTTCCGTGACGAATTGGTTTATCGCGAAAAACTGCCCTATCAGCGTAGAGCTGTCACATCTGAAGATTCAGAAGTTGCTTTACTTTGCCCAGGGATGGCACCTCGCATTCTTTTCATGTCCCCTCTTCGAGGATCCCATAGAGGCGTGGAGACACGGGCCTGTAGTGAATTCGATATATTTAGCGTTACGCAAATATAAGAAATACGATAACATAACGGAATTCGTTGCTGGGCCTGTCATAATCGATGGCAAGTACGAGATAGGTATTCCTAAAATGATGTTTCCTGAAAAAAACAGGATGACTTTATGGAACTTTTTTGGCGGACTTATTCTGCAGAGGAACCTTGGTCGCTTGTCGCCGCAAGTCATGCGGAAGGCTCGCCTTGGCAACAGGTGGCGACTCCTGCCAAAGACAAGACATATTACGACAATCCAATAATACCGATTGAAGTTATGAAGGCATATTTTTTGGATTGGCGTAAAAGAGAAAATCTAAATGGATGAAATCATACATGGCCATATCCCTAAACCAAGAACAGCAGCCAAAGAGCCTCCGAAATCAAGTGCTGAAACAATTGAAGAGCAAATCCGGACAGATTTGGAATTGACTGCTGAGACACGGGAGTTATTGCATTTATACCAAGACAAAGAAGAAGGCAGGGGAATATTTCGTGAGCAAAAAGCTGAGATACGTGAACAAAAAACTGAAATTCGTGAACAAAATGCCGATAAAAAGCATTTGCAGGAGCAAATACAAGACTATGGTAGATTGAAGCATGGTGAAATTGAAACGGCATGGAATTATATTCTTTGTGCATCATTGACTCTTTTTGGCACTCTAGTTGCTACCAACGAAAATTTTCCATTACCAATCAAGGCTCCATATAACCTCTATACAGGATTAGCGATTATCTGCACCGCAGTAGCAATCGGATATATTAGACCAGCTTTAGTAATATTTACACGAGTATTAATTAGAGCTTTCAAAAAAATTATAAAATGATGACTCCATATTACCAATCAACTCATGCGATTTTTTGCTCTTCACAGAGTCGCGTTCTCTGTGAAACGGACCGTTTTATTGCTTCGGCTGGCAAATATAAGCAAATTCTTCAATGGCTGAATATTCACTACAATCAAGGTATTTCGGTTATTAATCATCATGTGTTACGGATACGACATTCCAGAAAAAACTTTTGATTCAAAATACTTCTTTGACTATACATATTATCGAGTCAAAGAAAAAAATTAAAATTATGAAGGCATCATCATTTATCCATCAATTACCGCTGGAGTAATAATAGAGTTGGGGCCCCGGTGCTTTTGGATCAGCGAGTCCAATTCTGGTACTACAGGTGACTATCGGCTTGTGATATTATTTCCTGAATGTGGTTCTTGATATGCCAGATCAAAATGCCGAAACGGTCGGAATCCGGAGCAATGTTATTGCCAGTCGCCCTCCATAACGTGCTCGGGACATGCCCGGCCCAAGGCTGTCGGACAGATTTAGCAGACTTGAAGGGCACGGCCATCGGGTTGGTCGGTCATCATTGCGATGGCCGGCAGCGTCAGGCGGATCTGGGCCATCCTGGAGAGAACTCGCAGGTGACCGGAGCCTGCCGTTACACAGCCCAAAGCCAATCTTAACGGAGACAGGAGCATCGACACCGTGAGGCAGAAAATGATTGTCTTTCGACCGCCCCGTGGCGCGGGGGGATACCGGCGGGAAAATCCCGGTAAGGACCAGGCAGACTTCAGGCGTGGACGCTTCGGCGACATCTCCGGGTGACCTTGTGGGGGTTGAAGGCCACGGCAAGACTGCCTGGCAGCTCGTGGCTCAGTGCGGCCTCCCTGGCCTCACGCGGTTCCGGCAGGGTTTGTTTCGCCCTGCTTGGCCCCCCTGGCCTCGCGTGTCCCCGCCTGGCCTGGCTTAGCTTGTCCTGGCATTGAGACGACTCGACTCCAGCATCCAGCGGCATAACATGGCCCGTCAGGTGCCTCCGTCATTTAGCCCTGAAGTCCACCGAGAGGATCCTGGCGAGCCGCCAGGCGGCGTCCTCCAGGATGGTCGAGGCGGCCCCCAGCGACTGGTGGTGGGTCATGGGGGAGGGGAGCATGCCCATGACGGCGGCCATGCCGTTGTCGTAGAGGCGCTGGTAGCCCTGCTCCAGGCAGGCGGCTATGGCGATCGTCGGGATGCCCAGGGCGTTCCCGGCGGCGGAGACGCCCAGAGGCGCCTTGCCCCACCACAGGGTCTCGAAGTCGGTCTTGCCCTCGCCGGTGATGATGAGATCCGCGCCTTCGGCCTTCTCCCGGAATTTCCCGCGGGTGAGGAGCACCTGGACCCCTTTTTCGAAGACTGCGCCCGTGAAGAGCATGAGCGCCGCGCCCACGCCTCCCGCCGCCCCGGCGCCCTCCCGGGCGGAAACGTCCCGGCCCGCGAGCTTCCCGGCGACGGAGTGGAAACGGTCAAGGGCCCCGTCCATGACGGGGATGAGCTGGTTGGTGGCGCCCTTGCGGGGCCCGAAGATCTGGCTCGTGCCGTTGGGGCCTGTCAGGGGGTTCTTCACGGCGCATGCGACCGTGATGTCCGCCTCCCTGAGGCCCGGGTGGAGTCTCGACGCGTCGAGCGAGGCCAGATCCACGAGCCCCTGGGCTCCGGGATCCACCGGACTCCCATCGGCCTTGAGCAGCCTCATGCCCAAGGCTTCCAGCATGCCAGCGCCGGCGTCGTTGGTGGCGCTCCCGCCAAGACCCAGGACCAGCTTCCTCACCCCCCGGTCCAGGGCCGCCCTGATCTGCTCCCCGAAGCCGTAAGTCGAGGCCCGACCGGGGTTCAGATCCTTGGGCTTGAGCCTCAAGAGTCCGCAGGCGGAGGCGAGCTCCACGACGGCCGTTACGCCGTCACCCAAAAGCCCCCAGGCGGCGGAGATCTTGCGGCCAAAGGGATCCGAGCACTCCTGCTTCACGGTGCTCCCGCCCTCCAGGTAGACCAGGGCCTCGGCGAAGCCTTCCCCCCCGTCCGAGACCGGGAAAAGCACGTACTTCGCGTCCGGCCAGACGTTCACGAGGCCCCTCTTGATGGCCATGGCGGCCTGGAGCGGGCTCAGACTCCCTTTGAAGGAGTCCGGGGCTACGACTATCTTCATCTGTTCCCCTTAGGAGGCTCTCCCTCGCTGGCAGCCGGGGCAACGGGGAGGGCGGATTTTCGGGAATGGAGGGTGTCCGGAGGTACCAGGGGCCGCCGGGGAGGCGTGTGCGACCGGCTTACGGTCGGGAGTGCGTCATGATGATGGGGGAGGGAGCGGGAAGCCGGGGCCCGGAAACCTGAAAGGCCGGTCCTATGGAACTTAGGCCCTTGTCGGGGCAGGCGGGTAATGGTTCCGGGGTCCAGCCGCCTTGCGATTTCGAATGGGAGTCCCGCAGGTCGACGTGGCCCTATCACGGGGGGGGCCGCACGATCCGACCGCTTCCTCCGACCGGCTCGTGCGCCGCTTAGGGTCTTGCGGCTAACAGGTAAGTCCCTTGCGGCCACCGGGGTCCAGGTCCTTGCGGCCATCGGGGTCCCGGCCCTTGCGGCCACCGGGACCTTGGCCTTGCGGCCATCGAGGTCCTGGTCCTTGCAGCCATCGGCTCTGGTCTGGCTTCCTGATCGTCAGGGCCTCATGTGTCGCCTCACGGGAGGATGGCAGTGGGGTGGGGAGGGAGGGCATCCATCCGGAGGTCGGCCTACCGGAGGTTCCGGGGCCTGCCCTCGAGAAAGCACCTGAGGTTCTCGGCCGCCTCGGCGATGAGCCGAGCCCTGGTCTCCTTTGGCGCCCAGGCCACGTGGGGGGTGATGACGCAGTTGGGGTCGGAGACGAGCGGGTTCGCGTCGTCCGGGGGCTCGGCGGCCATCACGTCCAGCCCAGCCGCGTAAACCTTGCCGGACTTGAGCGCGTCGTTTAAGTCCTCCTCGACGATGAGGCCGCCCCGGGCGGTGTTGATGATGACGACCCCGTCCTTCATGCCCGAGATGGACGCCCGGTTGATGATGCCCCGGGTCTCGGGCTTGAGGGGGGCGTGCAGGCTGATGACGTCGGAGGCGCTCAGGAGCTCAGTAAAGTTCACGAGCGGGTCGTTTTTCGCCGCCTCCTCGGTCTTGGGCGGCCTGTCCCCGTTGAAGGCGATGACCCGCATGCCCAGCGCCCTGGCGATGCCCGCCACGGCCCGGCCGATCGCCCCGTAGCCGACGATGCCCATGACCTTGCCGTCGAGTTCCATGAGCGGGCGGTCCCAGAAGCACCAGTCGGGGGCCGACCTCCAGCGGCCCAGCCTGATGGCCTCGGAGTGGAGGCCAATATGGCCGGCAATCTCCAGGAGGAGCCCTATGGCGTACTGGGCCACGGCCATGGTCCCGTAGCGGGGCACGTTGGTCACGGCTATGCCCAGCTCCCTGGCCGCCGACAGATCCACGTTGTCGGATCCGGTCGCGAGGATGCCCACGTATTTGAGTCGGGGGGCCTTCTCCAAAGTGGAGCGGTCCAGCGGGGTCTTGTTGGTGAGCGCCAGCTCCCGCTCGCCGATACGTGGGAGGATGTCGTTTCTGTCCAGGGTGCGGTCGTGGACGACGAGGCTTTCGGCGAGCGATCTTATGGGTGTCCAGTCAAGATCGCCGGGGTTAAGCGTGTAGCCGTCGAGGATCACTGCATGTGGCATGGCAGAACCGTTTGCCTTGCTCTGGGCGGGAGGGGAGGGTATCGGAGCTAAAGGGGCTAAGGCAGGCCCGGAAGCGCCGTGCGGCGTTGAGGGTGCCGAGAGTGGTTGGGGGTGCCGAGAGGCATTGAAGCCCGTGCGGGGCGGTGTTCGCTCCTGGGTGGATGAGCATCATGGCCGATGCAGTACGTGGGTTGCGGGACCCGTGAAGAAGCGCGGGACGCGCGGGCATGACAGAGTGAAGGGAGGGGCTCCCGGCAGAAGGATATCGGTCGTCCCGAAAGGCTTGGAGAATGGGGCACCGGAAAAGCCGGGATCGAAAGCAAGCATCTGCAAGGGCATCGAAAGCAAGCATCTGCAAAGAATGACGCGGAGGACGATATCGCGCAAGCCCTGGGAAAGGGTGTTCCGTAGGAAAACAACAACGACCCGGAAAAGGCCGGGACGGCGCGGGATAAGGCAATGGCCTTTCGGACGGCGCGTAGTCTTGTGCGCCGCATCCGCTCACGGCGGCACCCGACAGGGATTCAGCCCTGAGCGACTCCAGAAATATAATGCCGCCGGTCGGAAAAAGTCAAGAATGGCCGGGAAAGCCAGGAGTTTTCCGGGGATCCGAGGCGGGGGAAGGTTACGGCGAATGCCGATGCGGCGGCCTATTTCTGCGCGGGACGCGAGTGTTCGATCGCGGTCGTCAGACATCGTATGATTATATGCCGTGTCACGCCGCTTCCGTAGCACGCGGACTGAGGAGAGCGGCTTGTGTCCTGCGGTTCGGGTTCCAACCCCGATCTGATGCCTTCAGAGGAACGAGGCATAATGCCCTCTGGGTGGCCTTTGCTTCCGGACGTCAGCCGATACGCTGATTCGCGTGGACATCGGTGCGTCAGGGACGGCCTCGGGTTCGAAGCGCTCCCTCGCCCCTTGCAGGGGGAGGCGCCGGAGGTGTAACCCTGCCGGACGTCCTTCCGGCATCTCGGCTTGACCGGTAGACGCTTTAGAGCGGCTCGCGCCTTCAGGGCGGGGAGCGGAGGGATGTTGGAATTCCCGGCAGGGGAGGGTGTAATCCGTCTGCGCCGTAGCTGTTCAGGATTCAGAAGACCTTGGACATTCAGAACTTCAGTATTTCGCCTATCTCCTCCAAGCTCTTGTCATTGGCTCGCATGGGCAGGACTGCTTTGGAGTTTATCAGTCCTCAACTTCCGTGCCCTGAGAGTCAGCCACCTCCTTTGAGTCGAACTCAAGCTGAGCCGTCCCTGACCAATGTACCCGTATCATTGGTCTTGGCTGGAACAATTTTGAGGAGGCAACGGAATTGCTTTGAGGTCAAGTTCATCTTCGGCATTGGCGTCCCAGATGACTTCAGCGAAACGTACCATCACCGTGGATGTGCCATGGACTGCAATGGCGGCTATGCGGACAGTCTTACCCGAAACGAGGTATTGTCTAGCGAAATCTTTAGCCAATATCTGAGTGAAGGCTTCCTCGATTATGTTTTCAAGCTGACGTTTGATTTGATTTGACACCATGCCATGTTTGAGTAGCCGTGTGAAGCCCATTATGGAGGTCGGCTGACTTCCATCATCGGGATGAGAAGATCCGTCCAGTGCATGCGGATCGGTCTCGTGAGTGGGCCGGGAGCAATTTTTGTCTTCGTTATCCGAAGATTTGAGATATTTCAGTTCAATGGCCATATATCCGTTTCCGGAAACATCGAACAGAAGCTCGGATCTGTCGGAATCGGAGAACGTTTCACCCAACGCCTCTAACATGTTGCCGGTGAAAACCGCGCCTCCGAATTTCATAAGGGTTAACAAAATCAATTTATAATTGTCTTATATGGCAAAGATTATCGTAGTAAAATTGGATAAATGTTATAATTTAAAAAACGATAGCAAAATGACAATTTTTCTTAGCACGCCAACGCATGATAATATTCTTCATTCATTTTAGCTACAAAATATATCATGGACTCCCTTCACCGGTGGGTGTCGTAAGTCGGGTGTCCGGTTGACAGAGAAAACAGGCAGACTGTTGAGACTTTGGGCGAACGACTGCGCACGGAGAGGAGCGTTGCGGGAGTAGCCGCATGAGTACAGTGCGGCTCTTCGCGTTCAAATTCGACAATTGGAGCTCCGCGAAGCTATGAAGGCCGATCCAGCCGCCGTCAGAAGCGCAGAGTTTCGAGATTTGGAGACCGGTAGCCGGGCCAGAAACGATCTGAATAGTTACGGCCTGACTTATGGTGTACGCCGTCTCTGGCAGGTCTATCAGGGCGCAGGGCTTGATTTTGGACCGATTTCTT
>JAISFS010000129.1 GCA_031263485.1 Deltaproteobacteria bacterium
CATCGACGAGGAGGTTTGGCACCTCGATGTCGGCTCATCACATCCTGGGGTTGTAGCAGATCCCAAGGGTTTGGCTGTTCGCCAATTAAAGTGGTACGTGAGCTGGGTTTAAAACGTCGTGAGACAGTTTGGTCCCTATCTGCTGTGGGCGCAGGAAATTTGAGAGGGCCTGACCTTTGTACGAGAGGACCGGGTTGGACAAACCACTGGTGCACCAGTTGTCTCACCAGAGGCACGGCTGGGTAGCTATGTTTGGAAGGGATAACCGCTGAAAGCATCTAAGCGGGAAGCCTGCCTCAAGATAAGATTTCCCTGAAGGACCCCGGAAGACCACCGGGTAGATATACCGATTGTGTAAGCACAGTAATGTGTTCAGCTTATCGGCAATAATTGTCCGTTCGGCTTTCTATTTTCACAACGCCTTTAACTGAGGGCGTTCTATCTAAGATTTGTTACCCGTATTTATTTTTCAGGGAGCAGCCCCTCAAGGGCTCCTTCCTTACCGGTTTCCGGTGGTTATGTCATGGAGGTTCCACCCGTTCCCATCCCGAACACGGAAGTTAAGCTCCATAGAGCCGATGGTACTGCACTTTAGGAGTGTGGGAGAGTAGGTCGCCGCCGGATTAATTTTTTTGATGTCTCTGAAACATTGAAAATGCCTTAACCCCCGACTGGGTATTACCTCGCCGGGGGTTTTTTTTTGCCTGCCGTCCGTCCGCGCCCGGGTTCAAGTTTCCTTCGGGTCCGTCCGCTCCGCCCGCAGCGCCCAGACCGCCAATTTTGCCGTTGCCCGTTCGCTTCCGTCGGCGAGACTCCCAGCCGCTTCGCTCGCCGCGACATTACCCGCAGGCGCGGCGTCCCCCCTGGCCCCGGATCCCGCGAAGCCGCGGTCGCGTTAGGTCCAGGCCTGTCCAGGTGTCCTCCTAGATGCGGAATCCGTGTGGCCCGGAGCCCGAAAGGTGGCCCGGAGCCCCAAAGACGGAAGCCGCGAATCGTTGAGCCCTGCCAACAGAAGAAAGCCGCAGGGTTCAAAGGCCCCCGCAAAGCGGATGCCGTAGAGTCCGGAGCCCCGCAGGGCGAAAGCCGCGGGGCACGGAGCTCAGGAAAACGAAAGCCCCCGAGGCATTTGCCGCGGGGGCTTTCTTAATGATCGGCGCAGGTTCTTCCGACCGCTGTCTCAGCGTCCTCCCCGTCGCGGATGGCCTGGCATCGGCGTTCCGAGGGGCAAAGCAGTCTCAGGTGCCGTAGCGTAGCGCCTCTTCAATTCTCCGGCGCGTAGTTTCCGTGCCCAGGATGACCAGGATGTCGTAGAGGCCGGGGCTCGCGGTACCGCCGGTCAGGGCGAGGCGGAGCGGCTGGGCGGCGGCGCCCTTCTTGATCCCCCGCTCCCCGGCTATCCGGTCGAGCAGGGCGTCGAAGGCCTCGTGGCTCTCAGGGAGCGCGGAGAGCGCCTCCAGGTATTCGCCGAGGACAGCTTTCCCCTGGGCGTCCAGAAGCTTGGCAGCCGCCTTGGGGTCCAGTTCCACCCTGTCCGCGAAGTAGAAGGCCGACTTCTCGGCCATCTCGACGAGAGTCTTGCCCCTCTCCCTGACGGTCTCCACTGCGGCCAGGAGCTTTCCGCCGTCCATGCCGGACGCGCCCCGCGCCTCCAGGAACGGCTTCACCAGCGCCGCGAGCTCCTCGCCAGGCGTCTCCTTGATGTAGTGGGAGTTCAGCCAGTCCAGCTTGTCCTGGTTGAAGACCGCCGCCGATCTGCCCACCGAGTCCAGGCTGAAGAGCCCCGCCATCTCCTCCAGCGTGAAGATTTCGCGGTCGCCCGACGACCAGCCCAGGCGGGCAAGGTAGTTCACGAGCGCCCGGGGGAGATAGCCCATCTCGCGGTAGGCCAGCACCGAGGTCGCCCCGTGGCGCTTGGAGAGCCTCTTGCGGTCCCCCCCCAGGATCATCGGCAGGTGCCCGAACTCGGGCACCGGCGCGCCCAGGGCGCGGTACAGGAGGATCTGCCGCGGGGTGTTGTTCACGTGATCGTCCCCCCGAAGCACGTGGGTTATCTCCATGGAGGCGTCGTCGGCCACCACGGCCATGTTGTAGGTCGGGAGCCCGTCCGATCGCACGATGACCAGATCGTCCAGCTCGTCGTTCTTGAAGCTCACCGGGCCCTTGACGAGGTCGTTCCAGGCGGTCTCCCCCTCGGACGGCCCCTTGAAGCGCACGACCGCACCCGGCGCGGGCCCCAGGCCCATCTCCCGGCAACGTCCGTCGTAGCGGGGCTTGTCCTTGGACTCCAGGGCGGCCTGGCGGGTGGCGTCCAGCCTCTCCTGGCTGCAGTGGCACCAGTAGGCCCTGCCCGATTCCAGGAGACGGTCCACGTACTCCCTGTAGACGTCGGTCCTTTGGGTTTGGTAGGCGGGCTCGCCGTCGTAGTCCAGGCCAAGCCACTCAAGCGAGCTCAGGATGTCGCGGGTGTACTCGTCGCGGGACCGCTGGCGGTCGGTGTCCTCTATGCGCAGGACGAAGCGTCCCCCGGCGTGGCGGGCGGCGAGCCAGTTGAAGAGCGCGGTGCGCGCTCCCCCTATGTGGAGGTGCCCCGTGGGGCTTGGTGCGAAACGCGTCTTCATCGGTCTTGCGCGAGAAAGCCCCTGCGACATTCGGCGGGGCGGGATCGCGCCCTCCTGGTTTCGGTTTGAGTGTTTGGAATCCGAACGGGTGAAGCCCGAACGGGCCGAGAATGATAGTTTGAAGCCCGAACGGCCGGAGCCTGAAGGGCTGAAGCCTGGACGGACCGAGTCTGAAAGTTTGAAGCCTGAGCGGACGGAGCCTGAAAGTTTGAAGCCTGAACGGACGGACCCTGAAAGTTTGAAGCCTGAACGGACGGAGCCTGAACGGAGCAAGCCTAAAAGTTTGAAGCCTGCACGGACGGAGCCTGAAAGTTTGGAGCCTGAAAGTTTGAAGCCTGAAGGGCTGAAGCCTGAACTGACCGAGCCAGTACGGACCGACCCAGTACGGACCGAGGGGAACGAACTGAGCGTAACCTGGCGGTACCCATCGCTCATCCCCTGAGATGGCGGTCGCGGCGGCAGGCCTTTCCGTGCAGGCATGGGGATGCGGACGTCGATGACGACGCGGACGCGCCGGAAAGGGGTGGGGAGGGGGGAGCGGATTGACACTGCGGCCGTGATCCCGTCTGGCGGCGGTGCGCGATCCCGTCTGGCAGCGGAGCGGGTTTACCCTCCCGGGAAAACGTCTGGATGGCCCAAGATCCCGTGCGGCCTGACTATCGTCATCTCGGAAAAAGCCGCCGTAAGGCGCGCGGCAACGGGTTCCCGTCGACCTCAAAGATGTCCGGCTAACCCGTCATGGCCATGGCGAGAGGTTGCCCGTTCCCGCGATAGGGCGCCGCGGGATCTCCTCCTCCCCCCCAAAAAAACTGTTTCCGACCGGCGCGTAGGCGTCCGTATCCCGGCGGGGCTTTCGCCTGGGCGCCGGGAGCCCGAGTGACGCGGGGCGTTGGAGGCGGACGGCGCGACTGGCTTCTGTGAAAATGCCGGAAATGTGCCCCGGGTCTGGGCCAGCACGAATATTTTTGCGCCTCGGGAAGGCCTCGGCCAGGGCAGGAAAACGCGGCGGGCAAGGCGCACGGTACCTTACGGGACGAAGGCGGACGGAACGGAGAGGCGATCCGGCGGCCGGCGGACTGAACAGACGGATCTGACGGTCGCGGGCTATGCCAGTTGCTTTCCGAAAGCGTTTCTGGCTTCCGGGGGACCGGAGGATGCCCGGGGCGCGTCTGGGCCCCGGAGGAGCAGGCGGCGCGGGATGCCGTCCGGGGCAAAGGCTCCGGCACGGAAAGCCTTGGCACGGTAACGGTTTCCCGCAGGCGGCTGAGGCCGGGGCGGACGCTTCGGCAGACTCGCCGTGCGGCGGGCGGTTTCATAGATAAAGGATTTTCCCGGCCCCGGCAAGTCTTGTTTTTCGCCGCGAGATGAGCTAACATGGGCAATTCAGTTGGACCGGAGCTATGTCCAGGCCTTGCTGATTTTGTTGTTTCTGGGCCTTAGGCGGGCCCGCGCCCGCCCCGGCCCGGATACGCGCCGGTCCTCCGCCCGCGCGGGCCCGCCCGCCCGCGCGCCAGCACGGCGCGGCCGCCCGGCGCGGCCCGCCCGAAGCGGCCCCGCCGCCGAAGGAGGTCGATTATGTCAAGGACGCCTTTCCTGGCCGGCAACTGGAAGATGTACAAGACCGGGGCCGAGGCCGTCTCTTTCATCGAGGCGGCGAAGCCGCTCTTGGCGGGGGTCTCGGGCCGCCAGGCCGCTGTGGCCGTCCCCTTCACGGCAATAGCCGAGGCCGCCAAGGCCGCCCAGGGGAGCGGCGTCCTCATCGGCGCCCAGAACGTCTACTGGGAGAAGGAGGGGGCCTATACGGGCGAGATCTCCGTCGGCATGCTGAAGGCGGCCGGCGCCTCCTTCGTCATCCTGGGCCACAGCGAGCGCAGGCAGTTCTTCGGCGACACGGACGAGTGGGTGGCGAGGAAGCTTCAGGCCGCGCTGGAGGGCTCGCTCGTCCCGGTGGTCTGCGTGGGCGAGTCGCTGGCCCAGCGCGAGGCGAACGAGACCTTCGCGGTGCTGGGCGCCCAGCTCAAGGGGAGCCTCGCGGGCTTGACCGCCGACAAGGCGGCGACCCTGGTCGTGGCCTACGAGCCCGTCTGGGCGATAGGCACCGGCAAGACCGCCACGGCGGCCCAGGCCCAGGAGGTGCATGCCTTCCTGCGCGGGGAGCTCAGGAACCTCCTGGGCGACAAGGCGGCCGCCGAGACGCGCATTCTCTACGGCGGGTCGGTCAAGCCCGACAACGTGAAGTCCCTCATGAGCGAGCCCGACATCGACGGTGCGCTGGTCGGCGGCGCGGCGCTGAAGCCCGACTCCTTCGCCCAGATCGTAAAGTTCGACGTCTAAGCGTTTCCGGAGGCCCGGCGCCAGGGCCCAGCCGGAAGCCTGGCTTCCGGCCCGAGCCCCCGTCCGGGCCTCTTGTGTCCGGTCTGCTCTTCGCCCCGCAGTAGCAATCGGTCCTCGTTTCCTGACCGTAGGCAGGTACCCGGACCCGCGCCTCGGCCCTGAACTCCGTTTCCCGCTCCGGGACCTTATCCCCGTCCCCTATCCCCGGCCCTGCCGGACCATTATCCCCGGCCCTGTCCGGACGCGTTTCCGGGACCTGGGCCTTTCCGGTCTCGCTCGACTTCGGCCCTGGCCCCCGGGCCCTCTCGGCCGGTCCCACCCGCCCCCTCCAGGGCCCTGCGGGCCCCACTCAGGGTAACCCCTTCATGGCAACATCCTCGTTTTTCCTTTCCAGCATAACCATCATCCACGTGACCGCGGCGGTAATCCTCATGATTAGCGTCCTCCTGCAGACGGGCAAGGGCTCCGGCCTGGGCGCGGCCTTCGGCGGGTCCTCATCCTCCGTCTTCGGGGCCCGAGGTCCGGCGGGGCTTATCGCCAAGGTGACGGCGGCGGCGGCGGTGGTCTTCATGACCACCTCCTTCACGCTCGCCATGGCCGCCCGGGGCAGCGCGTCGGCATCAATGGTGCCGGACGATGCGGATTCCCCGCCGCCTATCTCCTCCCAGGCCCCTGCGGTCGATGCGGCGCCAGCCGCCACCGCGGCTGCCCCTGCTGGCACGGGCGACTCCGCCCAGCCTGCGGCCCCTGCCGGCGCCGCAGCCCCGGCCGCCGGAGATGCCGGGGCATCGGTTGCGGGCGAGGACTCCGAAGCGTCGGCCGCAGGCGGAGACTCCGAAGCCTCGATTGCGGGCGGAGCCTCCGAAGCCGCCGCCTCCGGCGGAGGAGCCCCCGAATCTTCCGGCCCCGGCGATGCCGAAGGGGCGTCCGCTTCCGGCGAGGGCGGCGAGGCCTCCGCCCCGGGCGAGGGCGAAGATGGAACAACCGCTTCCGCCGAGGGCGGCGAAGGGGACGGCGGTACAGAGGCCGGGGCCTCCGGCGACTGACCTTACCGGAGCCCCGGCGCCCGGCCTTCCCCTGAGCCCCGGCGGCTTGACCCCATATGCCCCGCCGTGTCCCGACCCCGACGGATAGGGCCAGGCAAGGGCTTTTTCGCTTGACTATATTCTCCCCCCCGGTCGATAATACCCTTTCGGCCAGACGTTTTGCGAACGCACCGACCCCTGTCGGGAGGGACAATGACGTGGAAACCGTCCGGGACAATCTGAGATTCTCTCTGGACTCGTTTTCCGAGGCAGGCGAGGCATGCGAGTTCGTGCTCTCCCCCTCCACCCTGCTCCCGTACCTCACCGCCGCCGGGGACGAGGACACGTCCGGCGCGCCCAACCTGGTCACCTCGCTCAGGGGAAGGCTCGATCTGAAGCTCGCGGGCAAACGGCTCATCGTGAGGGGCCAGTTCGCGGTCAAGACCGAGATGATTTGCGCGAGGTGCCTTTCCACCTTCATCGGCAAGGTGGGCGACCAGATTGACGAGGTGGTCGAGCTGGGTGGCCCCGGGGCCGCGATGTCCCCCGAGGACCCCGAAGGGTTCATCCTGGTGAAGGACGGCGCCTTCGACCTGGCCCCGCTCATAGCCGAGCTTTTCTGGCTGTCCTGGCCCGTCCGCGCCCTGTGCCGCCCCGACTGCGCGGGGCTGTGCCCGGGTTGCGGGGCAAACCTGAACGACGGCCCCTGCCTCTGCCGCGGCGCGACCGCGACCAGGCACTAGAGAACCGCGCGGGGGATCGCTTTGGCCTTCCCCGGACCGCCCCAGGCGGAAATTCACCCTTGAGGATCCCAAGTCATGGCTGTTCCGAAGAGAAGACAATCCAAGATGAAGGGCAGGAAGCGCCGGACCCACTACACGGCCATCTCGCCCACCCTGTCCAAGTGCCCCAAGTGCGGGGAGTTCGTGAGACCGCACCACGCCTGCCCCACCTGCGGGCAGTACCGCGGGCGCGTCATCCTGCCCGTGAAGATCAAGAAGAAGGACGAGGAGGCCGCCTCCGGCGGCGGCGCGGCCGCGTGAGAACCCACGCGACCGGCGGATCCCCGACGATGCCGCCCGCCGACTCCCCCCGCCGCCGGACAGCCTGGGCTTCGGCATGAGCGCCGGGTACTTGAGGACAGTGCTCGTGACCGGCGGCACCCGCGGCATCGGTCGCGCCATCGCCCTGGCACTTGGCGGCCCCGGGCGCGCCGTCTACGTGACCCACGCGAACCCGGCCTCCCCCGGCGTCCAGGAGACCCTGGAGCGGCTAAGGGCCTTGGGCACCGACCACTGCGAGGCCCAATGCTGGAGGGCGGAGGACTCCGCCGCGGCCGAGGACAGGGTGAAGGCCATAGTCGAGAGCCAGGGCCGGCTGGACGTGGTCGTGAACAACGCCGGCGTCACCCGTGACGGCCTCTCGGTGAGGATGTCCGACGAGGACTTCCGGGACGTCCTCGACGCGGACCTCTTCTCCGTCTTCTGCGTCACCCGCGCCGCCGCGAGGCCCATGCTGAAAGCCCGCTCCGGTCGCATCATCAACGTGAGTTCCGTGGTGGCCTTCACCGGGAACCCCGGCCAGGCCAACTACTGCGCCGCCAAGGCGGGCATAGTGGGGCTGACGCGCGCCCTGGCCCTGGAGTACGCCCCCCGGGGCGTCACCGTGAACGCCGTGGCCCCGGGCTTCATCGACACCGACATGACCCGGGCCATCCCCGAGAAGGCCGCCGAGGCCCTGAAGGCCCGGATTCCCCTGGGCCGCATGGGCACGCCCGACGAGGCCGCCGCGGCGGTGGCCTTCCTGGCTTCCGATGCCGCAGCCTACGTCACGGGCCAGACCATCCACGTGAACGGCGGGCTCTACTCCTGACCGTGCCCGGGTTCCGTCCCGCAGACTTTCCCTGTTGCCGCGCGCCGCGACAGTTCGCGGTGCGCCGCCCTCCGGCTGGCCGTCCTCCGGCTGGCCGTCCTTCTTCCTTGTCCGGTCCGAATCTCCGGGCTGCGGGCCGCGCGGGCGACCCGGCCGGCCCAGCCCTACGGGCCTCGTGACCCGTCCGGGCGCATCAGGGGGCGATCAGCGCCCCCTTAACCTGCCGGCTTTTCCCGCCGAGGCGGAAGGGGCCCAGAGGACGCAATCCTGCGACTTTCCGAGGAGAGTTTAAGTTTATGGCTGACGATATATTCGAGCGCGTGAAGAACGTCGTGGTGGAGCAGCTCACCGTCGACCCCGCGGAGGTCCAGATGGACTCCTCGCTCCAGGACGACCTCCAGGCGGATTCCCTGGATCTCGTCGAGCTCATGATCGGCATGGAGGAGGAGTTCGACGTGAAGATTGACGACGAGGCCGCGCAGGGCATCAAGACCGTGCGGGACGCGGTCGAGTTCATAACCAAGCATGCCGGCTGAGGCGGTCTGGCCTTGAGGACGAAAGTTCCCAGAAGGGCGGCCGTCACCGGGATCGGGCTCATCACCCCCGTTGGCACGGGCCTCGAGAAGGCCTGGGAAAGCATCGTGGCGGGCAGGGGGGGCGTCGGCCCCATCACCCGCTTCGACGCCTCCTCCCTGAAGACCAGGATCGCCGCCGAGGTGAAGGATTTCGATCCCCTGTCCTTCATGGACAGGAAGACCGAAAGGAGGCTCGCCACCTTCATCAAGTACGCGGTGGCGGCCTCGCGGATGGCGCTTGACGACTCGGGCCTCGCGATCGGGCCCGATCTTGCCCCCAGGACCGCCTGCTCCATGGGCTGCGGGCTGGGGGGCCTCAGGATGATGGAGGACAACCACTCGATCATCATGGAGGGCAGGCCGGACCGCATCAGCCCCTTCTTCATCCCGATGATGATCGGCAACATGTCCGCCGGCCAGGTGGCAATCGAGCTGGGGCTCACCGGCCCCAACTACCTCTGCGCCACCGCCTGCGCGGCCGGCACACACGCCATCGGGCTCGGCTTCGAGCTCGTGCGCGACCACGGCATGGAGGCGGTCGTCTGCGGGGGCACCGAGTCGGTGATAACCCCGCTGGCCGTGGCGGGCTTCAACGCCATCAAGGCGCTCTCCACCCGCAACGACGCCCCGGACAAGGCCTCGCGGCCGTTCGACGCCGATCGCGACGGCTTCGTCGTGGGGGAGGGCGCGGGCATGCTCATCCTGGAGGAATGGGAGCGGGCCAAGGCCCGCGGCGCCAGGATCTACGCCGAGGTGCTGGGCTACGGGGCCAGTTGCGATGCCTTCCACATCACAGCGCCCCGCTCGGACGGCGCGGGCGCCGCGCTCGCCATGGAGGCCGCCCTCGCCGACGCCGCGGCCAGGGGGCTTAAGCCCGAGGACATAGGCTACATCAACGCCCACGGCACCTCCACCGACCTGAACGACCAGATGGAGACGCTGGCCATCCGGAAGGTCTTCGGCGATCATGCCGACCGCGTCCCCGTGAGCTCCACCAAGTCAATGACGGGGCACCTGCTCGGCGCGGCGGGGGGGGTGGAGGCGGCCTTCTCGATACTCGCCATGCGCGACGGCATGATCCCGCCGACCGTGAACTACGAGACCCCGGATCCGGCCTGCGATCTGGACTGCGTGCCCAACGTCGCCCGCAGGGCGGAGCTCAGGGCAGTCATGAGCAACTCCTTCGGCTTCGGCGGCACCAACGGGGTGGTCGTCTTCGGGGCCCCTGACGCCTGGTGAGCCGCTGAGGCGGCCCCGCCTTCGGCCTCCTCGTTGCGTTCCCCCGCCCTCCTTGGCGGCATCCCGTCCCCCGCGGGCGGCATCCCGTCCCCCGGGCGGCATCCCGTCCCCCGGGCGGCGTTCCAGCCCGTATCCGCCGTCCCGGAACGTCTTCTGGTTCCCCCGCTTTTCGACAGCCGTCCTGTCGGTCGCAAGCCGCTCCGGACGCCTTCCGCTTTTTCCTCAGGGCAATCGGCCCGCCGTCCGGACACTGGACGGGAGCCGCGCTTCCGCGTGTCGCGCCAGGGCCGGAGTTCCGACTGACTCCGGCACGGCATTCCGCCGACCGTAACATGATGGCGCGATCCGCCGCCGGCGGCAAGCCGCCGGGGCTATGGAGCAGAAAGATGAAAGCTACATTCCTACCGGCGGCAGTCTTCGTCCTGGCGCTCCTTGTCCTCTTCCTGGGCGACAGGAAGGCCCTGGCGGACCAGGAAGGCGGCTGGCATACCGCGCAGTACGGCGATCTGACGATCACCGCCCTTTCCGACTCCACGGGCACTATGCCCGCCTCGATCTTCTTCGACATCTCCCCCGAAGACTTCGCGGCGCTGGCGAAAGCGGGCGGGTCCCCCTCCGGGGACGGGGTGACCAGCTGGATCAACGCCTTCCTGGTCAAGAAGGGCGATGAACTCTTCCTGGTGGACACCGGAATGGGTGTGGGTCCCAGCATCGTGCCGCTCATCTCCGCCGCAGGCTACGCGCCGGACCAGGTGACCCGCGTCCTCATCACCCACTTCCACGGCGACCACATAGGTGGGCTTTTGGATTCCGCCGGGAAGCCGGCCTTCCCCAACGCGGTCCTCCACGTCCCGCAGAGGGACGAGGAGTACTTCATCCCGCAGTCCGGCCCCGACGTCGCCGGTTCCGAGCTCGCCCGCAAGGTGACCGAGCCTTACAAGCAAGCGGGCAAGTACAGCCCCTTCGAGCCGGGCGCTCAGATAGCGCCTGGCGTCAAGAGCTCGAGCCTGTGGGGCCACACCCCGGGACACACGGGCTTCGCCTTCGAAACCGTTCAGGGCCCGTTCCTGTGCTGGGGAGACATCGTGCATGCGTATCTCATCCAGTTCGCCCGGCCCGAGGTTACCCTCTCCTACGACGTCGATCGCCCGGCCGCGGCGGAGACCAGGAGGAAAGTGTTCAACGAGGCCGCCGACGGGCACTGGCTTGTGGCCGGTGCCCATCTGCCGTTCCCGGCCCTGGGCCAGGTAGTCCGCAAGGAAGGCGGGTTCGCCTGGACCCCCTACCGGTCGGCCGCTCCTGCCGTTGCGGCTCCGGCTGATGCCGCGACCTCCGGAGACACCGCATCCTCCGGAGCCTCCTCGCCGCCGGAAGGCAAGTGAGCCTGAGGGCAGGTCCATCCACAGCGGGCCACGCAGGCACTGAGGCCCGCTGGCCAAGCAGGTGCCGAGGGTCATGCGGGTATCGAGGGCCATGCAGGCACCGGGGATAACGTAGACTACGTAGGCTCCAAGAGCCACGCTGGCACCGAGGGCCATGCTGGCCAAGCAAGGTACCAAGGGCCATGCTGGCCAAGCAGGTACCGAGAGCCATGCGGGCACCGCAGGCCACGTAGACCAAGTCGGCTCCGAGGGCCATGCAGATACTGCGGACCTTGCTGACCGTGCGGGAAGCGTGTGCAATCCCGCCTCCGGCGTTCACAGGATTTTTCTTTTCCCCGTTGCCTTTCGCCTTTAGCCGACATGCCTCGCGGCCCCGCCCGTAGGGAGGAGCCAGAAATCAGGAGTGACGCCTATGCCCGGCGCAATCGCCGTTGGCTCTGACCACGCTGGCCCGGTGCTCAAGGACGAGATAATCTTCTACCTCTCGACCAAGGGCCTCAAGACCTTGGACTGCGGCGTGCCCGTCGGCACCGAAACCTGCAACTACCCGGACATTGCCGACAAGGTCGTCCGGGCCGTACTGTCCGGGGAGGCGGAGCGCGGGATCCTCGTCTGCGGGACGGGCGCTGGCATGTGCATGGCTGCCAACAGGCACTCCGGCATCCGGGCCGCCAACTGCGCGAACGAGTTCACGGCCAGGATGGCCAGGGCGCACAACGACCTGAACGTGCTGACCCTGGGCGCCCGCGTCCTTGGCCGGGGCCTGGCCCTGGAAATCGTGGAAAGCTTCCTCGTGACGCCCTTCGAGGGCGGACGCCACCAGGTTCGCCTGGACATGTTCAACTGACGATGGCTCGCCGCCTACCGGATCCGAACGATATGTCTCCCAAAAGACCCGACTACCCCCGCGACGAGCAGCTCGAGGCCATCCTGGCCAAGGAGCTGGGCCGCCAGCGCGACAAGCTGGAGATGATTGCCTCGGAGAACTTCGTCTCCGAGCACGTGCTCCGCATCACGGCCTCCGTCTTCACCAACAAGTACGCCGAGGGCTACCCAGACCAGCGCTACTACGGCGGCTGCGAGTTCGCGGACGAGCTGGAGATCCTCACCCAGGCTCGGGCCCGCAAGCTCTTCGGGGCCGAGCACGCGAACGTCCAGCCCCACTGCGGATCCAGCGCCAACATGGCGGCCTTGCTCGCCGTCATGAAGCCCGGCGACAATTTCCTGGGCATGAACATCGCCCACGGGGGGCACCTGACCCACGGCGCGCCGGTGTCCTTCTCGGGCAGGGTCTTCAAGGCGCACTATTACGGCGTCAGGGAGGACACCGAACTCATCGACTACGACCACGTGATCCGCCTGGCCGAGGAGTTGAAGCCCAAGCTCATCATGTGCGGGGCCTCGTCCTACCCGAGGATCATAGACTTCGAGAAGTTCCGCGAGGCGGCCGACCGCGCGGGCGCCGTGCTCGTCACCGACATGGCGCACTTCTCGGGCATGGTGGCGGCGGGGCTCTACCCTTCTCCGGTGCCGATTTCGGAGATAGTCACCTCCACCACCCACAAGACCCTCCGCGGGCCCCGCGGCGGGCTCATCCTGTCCAAGCGGACCTTCGCCAAGAGGGTGGACGACGAGGTCTTCCCCGGCATCCAGGGGGGCCCCCTCCTGCACGTCGTGGCCGCCAAGGCTCTGGCCCTGGCCGAGGCCTTAGAGCCGGACTTCATCGACTACCAGCGCCAGCTCCTCAAGAACTGCGCGCGGCTGGCGGCCAGGCTCATCGATGCCGGCTTCCGCCTCGTTTCCGGCGGCACGGACACCCACCTTGTCCTCATAGACCTCCGCAACAAGAACCTGAACGGCCGCCAGGCCGAAGAGGCCCTGGACAAGGCCGGCATCACCGCCAACAAGAACACCATCCCCTTCGACAAGGAGCGCTTCACCGTGACTTCGGGGCTGAGGCTCGGGACCGCGGCGCTCACAACGAGAGGCCTGGTCGAGAGTGAGATGGACGAGGTCGCGGACTTCGTGTCGACCGCCCTCCACAACTTCGAGGACGACTCCAAGCTCAAGAAGATCCGCGAGCGCGTCGCCTCCTTCTCCAAGAAGTTCCCCCTCTACCCCGGACTGGACTTCTAGCCGGCGGGCCGCGAGCCTCCCCCCGCTTTTCTGCCCGCGCCTCGGCGGGACCGGGTACCTCCCGCGTCCCTCCGAAGGGCGGGCTTTTTTTTTCGGGGGTCACCGAAAAAGTTTCGCAACGGTGCCGCTTCCAGTAGGATTTCCGATCGGCTTTCAGTTCCTTGAGCGATTTCAATAGCTTGAGGAGCGATTTCAGAAGCCTGAGGAGCGATTTCAGAAGCTTGAGGAGCGATTTCTAAAGGTTGAGGCGGAGAAACATCGCTTTTTCGAAATTTTTAAAAGTTGGAATTTTATTAATGGTATCCCGGTTTTAGTAAACTCCACTCCCCTTAAACGTTCATGTTGATTATCAACTCTCGTTCCCCTTGCTCCTTGAGCCGCCGTCCGACAAGCCGTTCGTTATCCGTCACAAGTCACCCACCGTTAGTTTCCCAAGCCCGATCTTCTTTCCGCACCTAAGGTGCCGAAGGTTTCGAGAGGCAACCCGGTAGCCGGATGTTGCCCGATAGGGTGGCTTAAGGCCATTCAAGGCTCCGGGGCATCCCAAGGCTCCGGGGCATCCCAAGGCAGGCTCCGGGGCATCCCAAGGCAGGCTCCGGGGCATCCCAAGGCAGGCTCCGGGGCATCCCAAGGCAGGCTCCGGGGCATCCCAAGGTTCTGGGGTAGCCCAAAGCTCCGGGAGAGTCCAAAGCTCCGGGGGAGTCCAAAGTTCCGAAGGCAGTCCTCAGCTTCGGGGGTGTCCAAAGCTCCGGGGCAACTTAAAGCTTCGAGGCTATTTAAATCTCCCTGCCCTCTCCGGTCTGAACCGTCCCGGCCCTGCCTTCGGCCTCCATTCCTTCCCGTTCGGTACGTTCGGCCCTTGGCCTTTTTTCTTCGGCAACTTTTTTTTCTCGCGACTTCGGCAACTTTTTTTTCTCGCGCCCGACCGTAGGCCGCCTTTGTAGCGAAAAGGCCTCCCCAAGCCGAGGCCTTTTCGCTGGAAAGTGTGCCGGTAGTTGGCGCACAGCGGGCGGGGTTCCCCTGCCATGAAATATGGAGAATTGCCCCCATGGAATGCAAGAGCCAGGGGATCCTCTTCGACCACGACAGGCCTAGCCGTATCGGTCTCCCTGAGGCGGTGCTCTCCGAGGGCAAGGCCCCCGAGGCTTTGGCGAGTCTGCTTGTCGCCTTCCGTAAGGGTTGCGGGAGGCCGATCCTGTTCACCCGGTTGGCCCCGGAGATCTTTGCAGCTCAGCCTGACGATATCCGGGCCTCCTACGATTACGATCCCATCTCCCGGACCGCCTTCGGGGAGAGCCTGCCGGCCAGGGACCCGAACCTGGACGCCGCTGTGGTCTCCGCTGGGAGTTCCGATGCGCCCGTCTCGCGCGAGGCCGCCAGGACTCTCGCCTACCTGGGCTTCAAGGCGGATCTTTACGAGGACAGCGGCGTGGCCGGCCTCTGGCGGCTCTCGGGACGCCTCGAGGAGATAAACTCCCACAAGGTGGTGATAGCCGTGGCTGGCCTGGACGCGGCCCTGGCTTCCGTCTTGGGCGGGCTCACCCCCCGCCCGGTCGTGGCCGTGCCCACCTCGACCGGCTACGGGCTCGCCAGGGGAGGGGAGTCGGCGCTCGCGAGCATGCTCTTGAGTTGCTCGCCCGGCATCACCGTTGTTAATATTGACAACGGCTACGGTGCCGCTTGCGCCGCGGCGAGGATCCTGAACCTTTTGGACCGGCGGTCCGAGGAAACGCCCGTGGGAAGGTAAGTCAAAAGCCAGGGGAACACCCGATCAAACGCCCGAGGGAAGGGAAATCTAAAGACCAGAGGAATGCCCGGTCAGAGCCCCAGTGGTGAGGAAGGGGAAAGACCCGAGGAAATGCCCGGTCAAACGCCATGGGGTACGCCCGAAGGAATGCGGGGGGAAACGACATGGTGAATGCCAGGGGTGGGAAGGGGAAAGTACCTGGGAGCGTCAGGAGCGGAAATAGGCCTGGCGGGTGGAATCTGCCGTGGCGTGGCTTATTTTTTCACTCCGAAGCTCGGGAATCCCGTTACTCTAAGCCCGGTTTGAGTTCCGTTCCGTTGCGCGGCTTTACTCCGGGCTGTCATCCCTTTGACCAGCTCGACGGATCCTTTTTTGCAACGCCCTTGACCTGCCCATTTTATTCTGGCCTTTTTCCCGAGTCTCTTTCCCGAGCCGTTTTTCTGGACATGTTCCCGAGGCTCGGCACCCTCATTTTTTTCAGCCTCCAGGTTTCGGACTATTTTTCACGGATTATTTCATCGGATATTTTTCCAGCCGCCCGCTTCCGGTAGCTTCTACCGTTCCACCCTCTCTTCCGCCCCGCTTTGCCGGCTGGCCTCTGTCCGAGTAAGGATTTTCCATGGCTCCGGGCCTGGGATACACGGAGATAGCCTTCATAATCCTCGTGGCGCTCATTCTCGTGAAGCCCAAGGATCTGCCGGGGGTCTTGCGTTCCGTAGCCAAATTCTACAGGGAAGCCCGCCGAGTCCTGTGGGGCATGCGGGATTCGCTGTTGAAGGAGCTGGACGAGATAAAGAATCTGGACGGGATTAAGGAACTCCGGGACATGAAGGACATGGAGGAGATAAGGGACCTGAAGGGGATAGGCGATCTGGGCGACCTGAAGGATCCCCTGGGCCTTTCCCCTGGGTCGGATGAAGCAGGGATGGCTACGGGGGATGCGGGTAAGCTGTCCGGGCACGAGCGGACGCCCATGGAGGACATTTACCCAGAGCTGGGGAAAGTCGCGGCTCAGGGCGAACCATCGGTCGCGCGAGTAGTCGGTGCCTCCGGTATTTCCGGGGAACGGGCAGGCGAGTCTGTCGAAGGCATGGCGGACCGCGCAGAGGGGACGGAGGACCGCGCAGAGGCGGACGTGAGGAACGGCGGAGAGGGCCGGGAGTCACTTGGGAAGGGCGGAAATGGCGGAACCTGACGACAGAAGCGGCCACGCGCCACTTACCGGTAGCTCTGACCACGATCTCGCGTTGGTAGCCGATGGTGTGGAATCTGCGATCGATCCCGCTGTTTCCGATGTGGCTTCGGCGGCTGTGACTGTAGCGGACACGAAACCCACAGGGCTGGACGCGAAGAATGCAGAAGTGGACGCGAAGCATGCTCCGGTCACGACATCTGTGGAGGCAGTCGTGGGATCGGAGACAGCTCCTGCGGAGGGCACGAAGTCTTCTGGGAAGCTTGAACGGGAAGTTGAGCCGGTAGCCACACGGGAAGCTAAGCCGGAAGCGGTGCCTACGGCGGGCCCGAGGCCTGCGGGGGAGCTTGAACGGGAAGCTGAGCCGGAAGCCACGCGGGAAGCCAGGCGGGAAGCTGGGCCGGAAGCCACGCGGGAAGCTGGGCCGGAAGCCACGCGGGAAGCTGGGCCGGAAGCCACACGGGAAGCTGAGCCGGAAGCGGCGTCTACGGAGGGTTCGAAGCCTCCGGGGGAGCCTGAACGGGAAGCTGGGCCGGAAGCCACACGGGAAGCTGAGCCGGAAGCGGCGTCTACGGAGGGTTCGAAGCCTCCGGGGGAGCCTGAACGGGAAGATGGACCGGAAGCCACACAGGATGCTAAGCCGGAAGCGGTGCCTGCGGCAGGACCGAGGATTCCAGGGGAGCCTGAACGCGAAGTTGAGCCGGAAATTACACGGGGAGCTAAACCGGAAGCGATGCCTGCGGCGGGCCCGATGTCTTCAGGGGAGTCTGAACGCGAAGTTGAGCCGGAAGCTGAAGAGGAAGCGAGTCCTGCGGCAGGCGCGAAGGGCAGTGCGGAAAAGGCGTCCGTCTTAGATCCGGCGGACACGCCCAAAAAGCCTGTGAAGCCCGAAGCCTCCTTTGGCGGTTCCGGCCAATCCGAGGGGGAGCAGGAGGTTGCGTTCCTGGAGCACCTGGGGGAGTTGCGCTCGCGGCTCATCAAGGGCCTGGCTGCGATCGTGCCGGCGATCCTCATAGCCTACGAGTTTTCCGGTAAAATCCTGTCCTTTCTGAGTGCTCCGCTCAGGGCTGTCATGCCGCAGGGACAGGGGCTGATCGCCACCGCCCTGCCGGAGACCTTCCTCATCCACATGAAGATAGCCCTGTGGGGAGGAGTCTTTCTGAGCTCTCCGTTCTGGCTCTACCAGCTCTGGGCCTTCGTGGCCCCTGGCCTGTACCGCGCGGAGCGGCGGGCCGCCGTGAAGCTCACGGTCGCGGCGGTGGGCCTCATGGCCTTAGGCGCCGCCTTCGCGTATTTCGTGGTGATCCCCGCTGGATTCGCCTTCTTCCTGGGCTTCGCCGAGGGGGAAGTGACTGTTCTTCCGGCCATTCAGGGCTACCTCTCGCTGGTGATGACCCTCCTTCTGGCTTTCGGGGTTGCCTTCCAGTTGCCGTTGCTCCTGCTGTTCCTGGCGGCGGTTGGGCTGGTGGACAGCGCGAAGCTCGTGCGCTTCAGGCGCTTCGCCGTTCTGGCCATAGTCGTGCTTGCCGCATTCCTGACCCCGCCGGACGTGCTTAGCCAGATCCTCATGTCCATCCCGCTTGTCATTCTCTACGAGCTGAGCGTTTTCCTCATCCGCGGGCGGGAGAGGGCGACTGCCGCGCGTGAGGCCGGGGGAGGGAAAGAGGCTGACGAAACTGTGGACGGAAAGGGCGCGGACGGCAAGGACACGGGCGGGAAGTCTGCGGACGGCAGGGCTAGGGAAGGGCATGACGCGGCCAGTAAGCGCACGTCCGGCAAAGCGAAAGCCATGGAGAAGGTTGCAAAAAAGGCAGCCGAGAAGGCCGCCAAGAAGGAAGCCAAAGAAGCCGCGAAGAAGTCAGCCAAGAAGGTAGCTAAAGATTCCCGCGTGGAGAAGACTGCGAGAAACAGGGCCGGAAATGGCTGACCCAAAAAATGCACGGCAACTAGGGGCGTTCGATGACATTTTTAACGGTCGCGTTCCGTTGTGTTCTGGAAATTGAAAGGGAAGCCGAAACCAGACGCCGGAAATTTGTTGCGGAAAGATGTATTTTTAGGCTACAATGTATGGCATTCGGAAGCCGGGTTGCGCCATGTAGCGGGAACATCATCTCCGATCGCGGCTGCCGCAAGGTGACAGTCTGTCAAGCATCTTAGCCAAGATAAAGACGTGTGTCCTCGCCTACTACAGGTTCAAGGCCAGGGCCAGGCTCTTCTGCGCCGATCTTTGCCTACCAGGCGATGCCGGGGACGTCATGGACCTGGCCGTCATCGACGGCACCGGCGCCGTGCTCGATGTGCAGATTAAGGATTCCGTAGCCAGCCTCAGGAGAGACTTCGAGAAGCCGAAGCATGGGCGGTATCTTTCCCCCTCAGGCGCGGGATCCGAGTTTCTTCCCGACAAGTTCCTCTTCGCTATCCCGGACACTTTGGACATGAGCGAGGTCATTGCGGCCTTAAACGAGCTCGACGTAACGCGCAAGTACGGGGTGTTGTCCGTAACTCTTCCGGATCGCGTGAAACTGAATCCGAGCCAAGCTTTCTTTTTCACGGATCCGGGTTCCGGGAACATCCGCATCGCCAAGTCGGCAGGGCGTCTTCGCTCGCCCGGCTGGGACGCCTCCCAGATCCGTAATCTCATGGAGAAGAGGCTACTAGCTGAACTTGTGGGTAGTCGCCATATGGCCGAGACCTTTCCGTACCCGCTGGGGACCGAGGAGGCGGAGTCGACAATCGTTGAACCGAAGGGAGGTGCCGTAGCGGCAAGTCCATGTGAAAACCCGTTCGGCCGGAAGCGGAAGTCGGTCGTGAAGCGGAAGTCCGTAGTGGCCGCCGCAAAACCGGAAGCATCAGGAACTGGCGCTAAACGGAAGGCCTCCGTACCGGGCCTGAAGCAGAACGCTCCGATGGCCAAGCCCAAACTGAAAGTACCCGCGTCCGGCGCGAATCTGAAGGTCGGCGGGACCGATGCACGGAAAAACACCGACAAGAATGCCGCAAACGTGACGACCGCCAGGACGGGCTTGACGAGCAAAGGATCCCGCCTTGTCAGGGAGGGGAACGAATGGATATGGAAGCCGTTCGATCCCGAAGAGGCATGGTTTTGAACTGGGAAGGCGGTTGCGCCGCGTCCTGCGGTATGAAGCCGTGAAGGGCCGTTCAACGCGGCGCGGGATGTCGCGTAGGATCCGCGGCGGCAACAGCCGTCCGTATGGCGGCCCGAATCTCTCCGCCAGGGTCAAGACCTGCGTCCTGGCATATTACAGGTTCCAGGCCGGGGCCAGGCTCTTCTGCACCGAGCTGACAGTCTTCGAGGGGTTCAGGAGGGGCGGCACGGTCCTGGATGTGGCTGTCATAGACAGGGACGGTCGTTTCGTGGAGGTGGAGGTGAAGGTTTCGCTTTCCGATCTCAAGCGAGACTTCGAAAAACCCAAGCACGGCGCCAACGGTTACCGGGGGGGCAAGGGGCGGTTCGTGACCGACAGATTCCTCTTCGCCGTGCCGGACACCATGGATATTGACAAGGTCCTGTCCCTGATGGATACTCTTGACCCGCAAGGCAACTACGGCGTGCTGGCGGTCACCCTCCCGGAACCCTGTGCGGGCGAGCCGCTCTGGTTCCTGGACTCCGGTTCGGGCGAGGTCAGGGTCGTGAGGCCCCCGAAGAGCCTTGGTGCGCGTGAGCCCGACCCCAAGCTCCTCTGGAGCATCGAGCGGCGCCTTATGGCGGAGCTTGTGAACCAGCGGTACATGGCCGAGTCTTTCCTGCCTTTCAAGGTCGGTCAGGCCACCTAGTGCGCCTCTTCGATGGGACGGGGCATTGAATTGCCCGATCCGGGCGGGGACTCGGCATAGGGAAGAGTGATTTCCTAAGCAATATCAACAACTGTATCTGTTCACGGAGGTGCCTCATCCGGACTTTGTTGGAGGCGTCCCGTAGCAGGATACTGTTGCCGACATGCCAGTCTGTTACGATGCGGGAAAGGACGGCGGCCCTGTCGACAGCCTTGATATTCCTACGTGTCTGGCATGCCGCGCCTGGCCCCCGCGCCTGGCAGGCAACGGGACGGCTGGCGCACCCGCCAGCGCTCCGAAGTTGCTAAATAAACGACATCCGGCGGAAGGACATGAAGACGAAGGAGACCTGGGCATTGAATGGTAACTGTGCCGACGGCGAGTCCCCGTATAGCCTCTAAAAAATGGTTCTTCATGAGATTGAGATCATCAATATATAGATTTGTAGAAAAAATTAAGGCTCTTCGAGTAAATGCGATCGCGGCGGGCTCGCTACGGAACTGTCCCTCCTCTTGTCGAAAGCCCAGGACGGTTCGGGCATGCTTTTCCTCGACTGGAAGGTTGAGGAAGTGGAGAACACCCTGTTCTTCCCCGTTGCAGGCCCGGGGCGGGGAGACCTCTGTCCTTTGGCAAGTTGTTGCACAATTATAGTATGATGCCCTTGGCATGAAACGGAGTCCGAGGTCGTTATCGCGCCGAGGGCACGTGGAAAGCGTTTCGGACTTGGATATGGACTCTTGAGGATGGAATGCCATCTTGCAGGAACCGGGAACTGAAGTCAGGAATTGGCCACCCATATGGTTATCAAGAGGCTGGATGCGCAGGCAAGATGCCTTGATTGGATCAAAGTGATGACCTTTCGGGCAACCAAGCGTATTAGGAGGTTTGTTTAAAGAGCCTCAATGAAGGCTGTAAAGGTAAGGCTGTGAACGGTTACGATCTAGTAATCGATGGCAAAAATAGATGTGAGGATTCTCGGGAGGATTTTTTTGGAGGTACTCTCGAAAACTACACTGAAAATGTTAGCATATTTTCCCGGACAAAATTATGGGGCAACCCAGCCTAAGTTCAACAACAGAGCAATTATAATCAATAAATCAGAGTAGTAAGCCTTTGCCCTGGTCATATTAGCAACGGTAGGGCCAAAGCGACAGTCATCCAGATAAAGTCACGGAATCCTGTGAATTCAAAAAGTGAATGTCCGGCATCAAGAACATGGCACCGGCCTAGCGTCCCTTGTTGTTCGGTTCGTTGCTGACTGGTCCGGTGTCGCGGGACGGGACGGACGTGCCGTCTTGAAAGGGAATTAACGTTTTCTGGAAGCCTGGCGGGAGTGGCGCGGTGTACGTCATGCCGCGAACCGTGTAGCTCCATCCTGGCGGTACCGTTGAGTTGATCGTGTAAGGCCCTGAATTGATTGGCATGTTGTGTTTTCCATCGGGGATATGTTTCATGACGGCCTCCTTCTAAGCGTCTTGTTGTTTCCTCCAGCCGCTTGCATATAAGGTTGGGCTATAATCTAAAGCCATATTGGTATTGCGATAATGCGTTATACTGCATGTTAAATTGGAAATATACGACATTTTAGAACTTTCTATCGTGCCTGCTGTAATCACGACTTCAACGGAAGCTTGAGTAACCGGAATTGCATACCGCCGAACGATATCCGCAAGGATCGGAGAAGTGATTTCAGGAGGGATCCCGGAGGGCAAGTTAACAGTCTGGAAGTTAGAAATGAATTGCTTCGCCTGGGGATTGTCCATTAGTTCTGCGACTATGTTGAAGGTTCTGTCGCATTTCATTTCTTCGCAGTAGTCCTGTCAGATATCCCACATGATGGTCTCGAGTTCAGGCTTTGGTATTGTAATATTCAGCCCGATCTCCATGGCCTCTCGTCGGCTGATAGCGTAAGAGTGATCAAAATATTCGGAAGTCAGTGCCCTGGCAATAGAGTCAGCCCTATCAGTTTCATTGTCCATATGAGTTTTCAACATTCTGACACTAAGTGAAAAAGCTAAATTCTGGCTTCTTTTTGAGGTGCCGATAGAAAGATGGCCAACTGAGTCTGCAAGGGCGGCAAATGCCGAACTTAAGTGAACCGGATCCTTGATTTCGAGGTCTGTACGAATGAAATCAAAATAATGCTTGATTTCATCAGTAGTGATTTGTAACAATTCTTTTTTACTTGCCCCGTCAGGCTGGGTGACAAAAATCTGCGGATCCAACGGGCCCAGATTAGAATAAGGGTGCAAATGATTTCATCGGCGCCGAGGGACAGCAAGGTTGCCGCGCTGAAGGCCATGCGTGGAACCAGTACCGAGAATTTGACGAACCTTTCGCGGAGGATGTCGGCAATCTGCATCGCGGTTATGGGGTCACCGCCGTTGCTGATTATCAGGAAGTCAACTTCTTTCCATTCCGGAGGCACAGCCTGTTCCTGTGCGATTATGGGATTTATGGCATCGCTCGCCATCTGCGCTGGGACATTTGGGAGGGTGGATGTCACATAGGCGATGAGCGGCCTTCCTCTGAGCTTTTCGCACTTGCGAAATAACGTCTGGCGATCGGTGTATCCCAAGCCTCCCTTTTCTTGTGTCAATTAGGTTGGTTGCGTCTATATGTCGTGGTGTCCAGGCGGCTCTATGGTGGATGCCATGCCTTGTTGAAAGCTTTAGTCATTGAAGCTTCCGCCGACACCCTTAAGCTGGCAGGATTCGGATTCAGACGACCTCTCAGCAGGTTGTCCTGCCTTGGATCAATTTACCATTTCCCAGTTGCCAGGGAAAATCTTTTTCCAGTCAGGGTGCCTGCTCCCTCAAAGTCCGGAACGGTGCGGCTCAGCTCTCCCTCGACTGGAAGGCTGAGGCAGGCGGGAACGCCATGTTCTCCACCGGCTTCGCACCTGAGCGGCTCTGGATCGGACTGGGAGCGGCATCCGCCCCCCGAACGTTGTTCCGGGCATCGTTGACTTCGTGATGCCTCTTGACGGACCCGATGTGACGGTTTCCCCCTTGCGGTGCCGCCAGGCTGTTCATCCGTTCCCAGACGGAGCGTTCCGGCCTTCTCTGTAGCTCCTCCATGTGGCATTGCCGCGAGTCTGTCCGGGTACCGGACACGGGAGGCTCAGGAGCTGCCTCAAGCCTCTGACCTTAATTCCAGCCTACGCATCCCAATGCAAGAGATGTTATTCCGGTGGTGCCCATGGGGCGGCCTTCTGTCCCGGCATCGTTTGCCATGCCGCATGTAGCTGACTGTCGGGCCCTTGAGGGGATGCCTGGCATCAAAACTTGTCTGGAACCCTGTCACAGGGGGCATGGTGGAGTCGGAGGTCCACCCGGGCAAAGGCCGACGGTAAGTCAGAGCCCCCGTGTCCCGCTTCCTCGCGTCCATGCTCCGGAGGCCGCGTCTGTTGCGGGCCTTAGCCCTTTGAGCTAAAATGGCCGCGACAAATCTTAACCAGGGAGCGTCCTGAACGGCCGGCGGCTCCGCCGGGACCCTACGCCGCTGTGGCGTGGGCAATCTTACTGACGCGGCCCGGCCAGGTGATCACGCATGGAAACAGTCAGCAGGGAAACGGCCTGGGAGATCCTCACCAGGTACAACAAGGAGCAATTCCACCTCCAGCACGCCGAGACCGTGGAAGGCGTCATGAAGTGGTTCGCGGACGATCTTGGCTTCGCCGCCGACCGCGACTACTGGGGCGTGGTGGGGCTCCTTCACGACGTGGACTTCGAGCTCTACCCAGACCAGCACTGCCTGAAGGCCCCCGAGCTCCTGCGTGAGGGGGGGGTGGGCGAGGACGTGATAAGGAGCGTCGTGAGCCACGGTTACGGGCTCACGGTTGACGTGAAGCCCGAGCACCAGATGGAGAAGGTCCTCTACGCAGTGGACGAGCTGACCGGACTCATCTGGGCGTCCGCCCTGATGCGCCCCTCCAAGAGCGTCATGGACCTGGAGGTGAAGTCCGTGAAGAAGAAGTTCAAGACCCTGAACTTCGCAGCGGGTTGCTCCAGGGAGGTCATCAAAAGGGGATGCGAGATGCTCGGCTGGGAACTGGACGATCTTATCGCCAAGACCATCGAGGCCATGCGTTCCTTGGAACAGAAGGCTTAGGGCCTCCGGCCCGGCCCAGGAGGGCCGACATGAGCCGTCCGCGAAGCCTCCCCGAGAGGGTCTGGGACTGCATTCTCCTCATCGTAGCCACGGTGGCGGCGGGGGCGGTCCTGTCCGCGCTGTACGCCGTCGCCGCCAGCTTCACCCG
Organism: Deltaproteobacteria bacterium; assembly: GCA_031263485.1. GTDB lineage: Bacteria > Desulfobacterota > Desulfarculia > Adiutricales > Adiutricaceae > JAIRZX01. The sequence continues at coordinate 24,177 of JAISFS010000129.1, forward strand.
CCTCATCTGGGTCAAGGAGCTGTGGCTCATCTTTTACGCTCTTCTCGTGAGCCTCGCGCCCGGCGCCGTCATCCGGGCCCTGTTCCGCAACTGTGTCCTTCCCGCCGTCCTTCTCGCTCTTGCTGGCTCCTGGACGGCGTTCTACATCTTCTGGTGCCTGCTTCCGCCTCTGGCCGCGGCTTTTCCCGGCCAGGATTTCCCCGGAATGGCCCCGCTTTTCGGCTTCTTCGCGGATCCCCGGCTGTGGCCGGGGCTCCCCCTTTCCGCGAACGAGATCCTGGACTTCGCGAAGGTCCTCAGCGGGTCGGGCGCCTGGGCCTGGGGCTGGGGCACGGAAGCCGGGATCGTCCGCAGGGACACTGCCCAGCTCTTCATCATAGCGGAGTTCGCGATCTTTTCCTGGATAGCCGTCATGATGGCGTACCGCAACGCACGGGCCTTCCGCCCCGATGACTAGGCCTCGGCCGGGCACGCCCACCTCGCTGTCCCGGCCCACGGAGCCATGATGCCTGACAACTTCAAATCTACCGATGACGATGGAAGCGGTCGTCCGGAAGCGCCGGACACCATCGACGTGTCTGTTGTTGCCCCGGACTGCGCGACCGGGCAGACGGAAGTCCCGGACGTTGGTTCAGAGCAGACTGGAGCACCGGACATCGCGGTCGGTCAGAAGGAAACCCCTGATGCCGAGGCAAGGCAGAAGGAATCCCCTGACGCCGCGACCTGGCAGATGGAAGCCCCGGACGGCGCGGCAGGGCGAAAGGAAGTATCGGACGACGCGGCAGGGCGAAAGGAAGCCGAGGACGATGCGGCAGGGCGGCAGGAAGCCCCGGACGCCGGGGTAGGGCGGCAGGAAGCCCCGGACGTTGCTGCAGGGCGGAAGGAAGCCCATGACGGCGCGACAGATCATAAGGGAGCCTCTGACGGTGCGGTCGGTAAGAAGGTTGCGCTGGACGCCAAGTCAGGGAGGAAGGAATCCCCGGACAGTGAGTCAGAACCTGCCCACTCAGCTCCAACGGCAGTGCTCTACGCCCCTTCCGGGGGCTTCCGGATCGAGGCGCTCTTCCTGATCCCGCTGGCCGGGGTCGCGGCGGCCGCCGCGCTCTCGCCCCTGTTCGCCGCATCCGTTGCCATCTCTCCGCTCGTCTTCGCGAATATCGTTTTGTCACTTGCCTACGGCCTGGCCGCAGGGCTCTTGTCCTGCTGGGCCGTATCCGCATCCCACGCGAGATGCCCGGTCCTGGCCGCGGCGCTCTCGGCGCTGGGTTGCGCAGTTGGCTTCTGGCTGGCGTTCGTCGGCTGGGTCGGGACCCTGTACGGGCTGGAGGCCCAAGTCTCGCGGTTCCTGGAGACCGCTAGCGCGGCCGCAGGCGGCTCGGTCGATCTGGCAGTGCGCCCGGATGCCGCTGTCGGACTCGCGCTGGACGCCGACGCGTCCCCGTGGATCTTCATGGGGCAGCCAGTGACAGGTTCCTGGGCGTTGGCCGTCTGGGTCCTCCAGTGGCTGGCTTTCACGGCGGGGGCGTGTTTACCCGCCTTCAGGCGAGCTTCCCGGCCCTTCTCGGAGGAAGCGGGCGTCTGGCTTGAGCGTCTGAGGCCCGCCACGATGCGTTTAGCCCTGCCAGACGGGGCCTCGGAGCCCCAGCCTGAGCTGATTGAGGCCATCCGTGGTGGTGATCTGGGGGATTTACTAAAAGCACCACGGGCGGCGGTCGGGCAGGCGTCCCTGGAGTTCTCCTTTCTCTCCCGCGATGAAGCCCCCCTTGCCGCGGCCACCGTGCGCTTCATTCCCGCGAAAGGCTCCAAGGCCCGAGGCAAAGTGATCGTGAAAGACGCCCTCGTGCCACGCGAGTTTTCGGAAGGATGTAAATAGCTTTAATCATTAGTTATATTTAATGGCTGGCAAAAATCATCCGTTTTCCGAATTGCTGAGAGGTTGGAGGTGTTCCCGGCGGTGCCTCAAGCCGCCCTGTAGCCATCCGACGCGAGCTCTATGCGCCTGGAGACGATGGGCTCGAGCTTGATGTCCTTTCCGGGGCGAACCGCCGACCATGAAGGGGCACAACGTCCGTATCCTGTTCCTGGCACAGCTGGCGGCGCGGTGCCCAGTTTCGGCGGTATCGCCCCGCCTCATGCGGGTCCTGGCCGATAGCCGTGACGAGGAGGTCGGGCTGCCGGACGCGGTTGCTGAGGCAGGAGGGATCTGGGTTGGCCATCGTGAGGGGTGAACCTCTTAGACCGAGAGAGGCTGAGGCTCATGCCGCCAGGCATGATTCACGGCGCCTTCGAAAAAGCAGATTTTGAAAAGAATATTCCGAGGCGTGCTTTGTCGAGGCAGGAACTATCCTGTGTCTTGCTGAGCGCAAGCACGTATTCCGCCAGGGCGGCATCGACGCAGCCCGTGAATGCGGAGGCGGGGACGTCTAGGAGGCGGAGTAGGAGAGGGGAAGTTCTGGAGGCAGAGCAGCGGCGGGGAAG
>JAISFS010000223.1 GCA_031263485.1 Deltaproteobacteria bacterium
TGTTGAACTCACCTTGGGGGGGGGCACCTGAACAGTTACCCCACGAGTTCAGAATGGACTTCCTTCAGGCCAGAGCGGACTTCCCCGAGTCCAGAACGGACTTCCTCCAGGTCAGAGCGGACTTCTTCCAGCTCCAGGACAGGCTGCCTCCGTGGCCAGAGCAACATACCCGTGAACGGATACGGAAAGACCATGCCAGGGCATTCCGGAGGAAAAGCGTGGGTTCGGACGGACTTGACGAAAACCCCTTCCGGAGCCGACCGGAGGAGTTGCCCTTGTCAGGGCGGCCTGGAGGAGGGAGCGCCCGACTACAGCACGAACCCGGGAGTCATGGTCAACGAGCCACCGGGGTTTCGTGGCCAGCGCCGTATCCTCCCCCAGTTGAACTGAGCCTACCCTGGAACAGCCTCCTGAGGTGGCGCGACGCCTCATGGGGCCAGATTGACCATCGCGGCCTTTAACTTGAGCAAGGTCTTGGCATCCAAGGTCCCTCCGTCGGCGCCAAGGCTGAAGCTACCAGTCGCACCCGCGATCTCTACCGACTGGGGATGCTCCAGCTTGGACTTTTCCGGTTTCAAAGACAGCTGTATGCCGTTCCCCGCAACGACTACCACACCTGCCTGCTCCATCGTGATCTTCAGTTGCCCGACCGCGAGCTCCGTCTTAGCCGTCGTGAGGTCCAGGTAGTTGTCGTTGCCGTTCCGGAGCTTCGCGCCGGCCTGGGTCATCGCCAGCTCCCTGGCGGTGGCGGCGGCGGTACTGCCGCTCAAGACGTTCACGGGATCGGCGTCGTTCACGGTCTGGATTCGGATTTTGGATTGCGGCGCAGATGCGGATATGTCTATACCGTTCCCGAAGTCCTGCTGATAGTCTATGTTGACGTTCCGGGATGCCATGGCGCCGAGCCCGCGGGCAATGTCGGCCTGGGGATGGACAGCGTTGCCATCCAAACCCGTCACGAGGGTGATACCTGGCGACTTCGCGACAATCCTCGTCTTCGCGCCGAGGCTCAGCTCATCGCAGAAGGTCCTCACGAGTTTCCCGTGAAGGAGTACGGCGGATGCCTGGGCGGCGTTCTCGGGGGAGGCCCCGTGCGCCTCGTCTTTCAGGACCTCGGCCAACAACGCGTCACGGGCCTGGGTAATTGATGGGTACCGCATGTCGTTCGAGGCCCTGTTGGCGTTGGACTCCAGAAAAAGGGGCCCGCCTCCGGCCGCGACTCCGGCCCAGGTGTTGGAAAGCACGTCCACGTACGAGTCCTTGTTGTTTATGAGGATACCCTGGGGCGGAACCGATCCGCGGGCGCGTGCGAGGGACTGAATTATGGTAATTATGGAGAAGATATCACAGGCGACCTTGCTTATGCCGGTCGTCCAGGCCACGGCCTGTGCGGTTCTCTTCTCGTGATCTGACAGTCCGTCCTGTTTCTTCTTGTCATCTTCGCTCGGATCGTAGTAGTCGGCTATGGGCTTGGCAACGGTAGCCGCGTCCCTGAGCGGCTTCATGAGCAGAAGGAAATTTGTCAACAAGTTAGCAGAGTTTGAAACCTTGAAGGGGGTCTTGCTGAGCCATGTGGTGCTGGCGCCCTTGTCGTCTCCGACAATGGAGACCAGGTTCGGGTCGGGCACCCCAAGAATATCTGTCGGGAGCTTCGGATCAAATTTAGCCATCATACTAGCGAATGACTGGAATGGGGCGATGGCGTAGTCCACAACGGCCGCGATGTTATTGGTCAAGAGCGCGCCGCTCATTTTGTACGTATCCACCAAAGCTGCCGCAGCGGTAGCGGTTTCAGCTGCCGATCGGAGCCCGGTCATCAAGCTCGTCAATAACTTGATCCCGTCAGTGTTGGCATTTATCGAGTACTGGTAACCTGCCGTGTTGCTGGCAGAAAAGACGCTCGTGACGTTGTTGATCGTGTATGTGCCCAAAGCCACGTCAGCGTACGTCGCCGCCGTGGTGGGCGAGCCCGAGGCCAGAATGAAGTGCCCGCGGTCGGAGCCTGCGGAGAGCGTGACGTTCTGCTTTTCGGGATCGTTTCTGAACATGAGCGAGCCGCCGCCCTTGGTGCCCAGGCCGGCGGCGTTGGGGACGGAGGAGTTCACGACCGAGCCCGTCTCGGCGTTCGCGACCGAGCCGGTTATGACGGGGCGGTCCGGGTTCCCGTCCACGAAGGCGATGAGCACCTCCGTGCCGGGGGTGAGGGGGAAGTTCTGGCCGTAGCCCGCTCCCGTGTAAGGCTGGGCCATGCGGATCCAGCCGCTCGCCTTGCCGTTCCCCCGGCCCGAGACGTCCAGGGGGAAGAGCACCTTGTAGCGACCGTAGATGTCGGTTTCCGGCGTGTCGCCCGACCCCGCGCCGTCTATCCAGGCGGTCACCTGGCCCGCGATCTTCGGGACCGGAGTCCTCCTCGCCGGACGGTAGGGCTGGGAGAGCCGGGAGAGCGTCAGCCTGTGGAGCGTCTCGCCGGACTCGTCCCCGGCCGGCAAGCCGATCTCCAGGCCCAGCCCGGCGGCCACCCTGGCCGACTGCCACCCCTCCATCTCGTCGGCGCAGACGAGGTAGCGGCCGTCGCAGCCCTCCTGGGCCGCCCCGGTCACCTCCAGCGTGAGGCCTGGCATGAGCCCGGGTATGCGGCTCACGGCGCTGAACTCCTCCGCGGCCCAGAGCTCCTGGTCGCGCCTGATGCCCGCGAGCCTCCTGCCCTCGCCCTCGGTGTCGAAGTTCTCCCCGTAGAGGTATATCTCGCCCCGTCCCCAGGGGGCCACCGGCATCACGACCTCCAGGGGGCGGTTGGGATTCTGCCAGTTGTAGTCCTTGAGCCTCACGCTGGCCTTGGGGACCCGCGCGACCCTCCGCAAGCCGAATATCTGTGGCCTCGAGTCGCCCGAGCCCATGCCCGAGACGTCGGAGGCGACGACCTTTATCTCCCCGGATCCGTCCATGAGCGGCTGGAACTGGGAGTTCGCGTCCGTGAAGACCGCCATGTCCCTGCCGCAGGTCTGGTCGAAGCTGAGCCCGATGCCCTCCCTCTCGAGGGTCCTCATCACGAAGGATTCCAGGTCCTCCTCGTGCTGGAAGACGAAATCCCTCTTCGGGTAGGCCGAGCGGTCGAACACGAAACGGAAGGCGTCCGGCGCCACGCCCCCGAAGACCAGGCTGTCGCGCACTATGTCGCAGCTGGACGCTTCCAGGTGTATGCGGTTCTGGATCTGGCCCCTGAGAACGGAGAGCCCGGGCTCCAGGATGAACTCCATGACGGTCCATTCCCCCGCCAGCCCCGTCATCCTGAACCCGGTCGTGACCCCGTGCCAGGAGGCCTTCCATGCCTGGGCGCCGGGAGCTGCCTCCCGGGCCGGCTCGCGGGACTCGTCCGTCAAGACGAAGGTAGCCTCCCCGGCGAAGAAGTCCCTTGGCTCCTTTCCCTTCAGGTCCGCCGTCCTCGCGAGCGCCGTCACCTCTATCTCATAGAGGGCGTTAAGCGCCGCCTTGCCCCTGAACCTGAGGACGGTCAGTTCCAGGTCCAGCTGCGCGTTGAGCTTCATCGTGTATGTCGTCAGGTTCTGTGCGGCCATCTTCTGGGTTCCCCCTCCCGCCCCTCACGGGGCACCTCATTCCGGTCGGGCCCCAAACTGGCCCTTTCTGCCTGCCGCTCCTTCATGCTGCCTCATCATGTATGCATTCACAGCAAAAAGGCATCTAAATACAACTAATATGCTCATTAGTTATCAATAAAGCAAAAAATGCCTAATGGATATATTCAAGTAGCGATAAGGCATTCTTTTGATTTAAAGAATTTTAATAATATTCT
>JAISFS010000271.1 GCA_031263485.1 Deltaproteobacteria bacterium
CCCGCCTAGCCGCCCAGCCCCGGTCCCCGCCTGACAACGGCTCCCCGCCTAACCGCCCCGCCCCGGTCCCCGCCTGACAACGGCTCCCCGCCTAGCCGCCCCGCCCTGACTCCGCATCGGCGCCTTACCGGGCCATCTCGCCCGGGACAGAAACGGTTCCCCGCCCGACCGCCTCGCGCAGGGCCGGGCCAGTCCGCACCGGCTTTTCCCCTCGTCCTGCCTCACCCCTGCCCGATTTGCTCTCCCGGATACGCCATTTCGACTGATCGCGACCCGGCCAACGAGGTCTCCAACCGCCTTTTCGAGCCATATGCCGCTCAATTCGTGCATAGCGCCTTCTCCTCGTACATGGCGCCTTCTCAACCCTCCTCCTCTCCGGCCTTCCGCCCGGCTTCCGTACGGCTTCCGCCCGACTTCCGCCCTGTTTCCGGAACCTCGAAGCCCGCGCGGACGGCGGCATTCCGGACGCGGCCTAACGCCTCTGCCCTGTCCGGTGGAATTGGCGACAGTTTACCCGCTACAATGGATGGCGCCCCGGCGTCACGCATCAGCCGCCGGGCTGCCGGCCCCGCCGCCGCCTTCGCGCCGGACCGGGGCTTTCCGCGAACGACCGAAGCTCAGGCCGACGCCTCGTTCCGCGCCTTCCGCGACCGCCTTCCGGGCGGACGCCCGGAAGGCGGGGAGACGTTCCGCCGCCCGGGAGCCAGGCGAAACAGCCGCGGGTAAATCCCGCGCGAGCGAGGGCATGATGACCCCTGACGGCGACCCAAACGCGATTCCCCTTCGCCCTGAGGCGTCCTGGGAGCTCCGGGATATAGGCGGCGGGCTCCTCTACCGCGCGGGACGCGTCGCCTCGGCTTTGGACAGCGCCTGGGAGCTCTATGGCCAAGGGGTCTTCCCGGAACTCTCGACCCTGGTCGCGGAGAGCCAGAGCGCCGGCAGGGGAAGGTTCGGGAGATACTGGATCTCGGAGCCGGGCCACGTCTACGCCTCGATCCGGCTCCCCCTGGCCCCCCCCTTCGACGGGAGCGCCGCCCCGATCGCCCTGGCCCTCTTCGTGAGCCAGGCCCTGGAGGACGTGGCCGGGCTCGCGACGGAGATCAAGTGGCCCAACGACATCCTTCTTTCGGGCCGCAAGACCGGCGGCATCCTCCTGGAGAACCGCCGCGGGGCGCTCATGGCCGGGATCGGCCTGAACGTCGGCGTCCCCCAGCTCCCGACGGAGGCTAGGGACGATGCCGCGCCCGTACCGGGCGCCCTCCCCGCCTTCGCCCTCCCCGTCGAAGGCCCCTTCGGGCTATGGAAAGAGATCGCTAAGAACCTTATTTTGCGCTATAATGGCAATTCTGCGCTCCTGAAGCCCGGTCAAGGCGACACTCCGCCGGCCGCCTCCGGCCCGGACGAGGGAACCCTGCGGCCCGGCTTGGGCTTCGCGGAACTCATAGGGGACGCCACGAGCCGCCTTTACGGCCTGGGACGGCCCGTCCGCGTGGAGAGGCCCGCCCCACAGAACAGCGAGGGGGAAGCCTTCCTGGAAGGCATCCTGGCCGGCCTTGACGAGAGCGGGGCGCTCCTGGTGGAGACCCCGGATGGCTTCCGTGCCCTCTGGTCGGGGACGCTCCTGTTCCCCGAAGACTGATCCCTGCCGTCGGCCCGAGCGGCCTGCCTGGCCAAAGGATCCGCATCGCCTTAGGGCGCCCTCCGGTCTCGACCCCAGCACCGGCCACAGGCCGCGCCCGAGGCCCCGATCCGGACTCAAGCCGCGACTCCGCCGTCGGCTCCCCACTTGCCTTAAGCCGCGCCATCGGCTACGCTCCGGCCCTAAGCCGCGCCGTCGGCTCCGTTCCGGCCCTAAGCCGCGACATTGCCTCCGGCGACGTGTCTTCCCCGAGAACTCCCGGCCGCAGGCTTAGCCTCCGGTTCCTTTCCGGTTCCTTTCCGGTTCCTTTCCGGCTCCTTTCCGGCTCCTTTCCGGCTCCTTTCCGGCTTCAAGCGCACCATTGCCCCCTACGAAGTCACTTTCTCCGGCAACACCTCGGCCTCAAGCTTCGCCTCCGGCTGCGACGGCGACTATGCCTTTGGCTCCGCTCCGGCATCTGGCCTCGCCCCGGCCTAATGCCACGCTCCGGCCTTAAGCTTCGTCCCGGCGCATGCCGCGCTCAAGACTCTGGCCTTTCCGTAGCCTTTGGCTCGCCCCGGTCGCATGCCGCGCCCAAGACTCCGGCCTTTCCGTAGCCTTGGGCTCGTCCCGGCGCATGCCGCGCTCAAGACTCCGGCCTTTCCGTAGCCTTGGGCTCGCCCCGGCCGCATGCCGCGCTCAAGACTCCGGCCTTTCCGTAGCCTTGGGCTCGCCCCGGTCGCATGCCGCGCTCAAGACTCCTGCCTTTCCGTAGCCTTGGGCTCGCCCCGGTCGCATGCCGCGCTCAAGCCTCCGGCCTTGCCGTAGCCCTGGACCCGCCCAGGTCGCATGCCTCGCTCAAGCCTCCGGCCTTGCCGTAGCCTTGGACTCGCCCCGGTCGCATGCCGCGCCCAGGCCTCCGGCCTTGCCGTGCCCTTGGACTCGCCCCGGCCGCATGGCGCGCTCTGGCCTCCGGCTTTGCCGTAGCCTTGGACTCGCCCCGGTCGCATGCCGCGCCCAGGCCTCCGGCCTCAGGCCCCGATCGCGGACTCGGGCCTCGCCCCGGCCTCATGCCACGCCAAGGCCTCGGGCCACGCCTTTCACGCTCCACCCCGTCCCGGCGGCCCCCTGGCCGCTTTTTTGCCTCCACGGCTCTCCCGCTCCATCCCGTCCCGGCGGCCCCTGGCCGCCTTTGTTTCCCCGCCTTCCGCCGCCCCGATCCCTACCGGGCCGGCGCGGCCTTCAAGCGATCCCGCCTTCAGGTTCACTATGACCGACTTCAATTCAGTTCTGAAACAGGTGAAAGGCCGCCCGATCCTGGTTGCCAACCGCGGCATCTCCGGGCGCCGCATCTGCCGCGCCATCCGCGACCGCTTCGAGGCCGTGGCCGTCATGACCGCGACCGACGTCGACAAGACCGCCCCTGCGGCCTCCTCGGCCCAGGAGCTCCTGCTGCTGGGCTCCGACCCCCAGGCGTACCTGGATCTGGAGCTCATAATCGAGCTCGCGTCCCGGCGCGGCTGCATCGCCATCCACCCCGGCTGGGGCTTCGCGTCGGAGGACGCCCGCTTCCCCGCGCTCTGCGAGAAGGCGGGCATCGTCTTCATCGGGTCCTCCGCCGAGTCCATGAACCTCCTGGGCAACAAGGTGGAGGTGAGGAGGATCGCCCGGGATCTGGGCATACCCGTGGTTCCCGGCTCCGAGGAGGCCGTGGACATACCCCAGGCCAAGCTCGCCGCCGAGGAGCTGGGGCTCCCCGTCATGCTCAAGGCAGAGGGCGGGGGAGGCGGCCGCGGCATCATCCCCGTCCACGACCGCCACGAGCTCGAGGACGCCTTCCAGCGGGCCTCGGCCCTCGCCCAGGCGAGCTTCCGGAACCCCAGGCTGTACGTGGAGAAGCTCCTGGAAGGCGTGAGGCACATCGAGATCCAGGTCGCCGCCGACAACCGCGGCAACGTCCTGTGCTTCGACGAGCGCGACTGCACCATCCAGCGCTCGCACCAGAAGCTGGTGGAGATAACCCCCTCGCCCTGGCCCGGCATGACGCCCGAGCTCCGCGAGCGGCTCAAGGGCTACGCCCGCCAGCTCGTACTGAAGGTCGGCTACAGCTCGCTGTGCACCGTGGAATTCCTGGTGACGCCGCAGGGCGAGCCTTTCATGATCGAGGTGAATACCCGGCTCCAGGTGGAGCACGGCATCACCGAGGTGCGCCACGGGGTCGATCTCGTGGAGGACCAGATAGCCATCGCCTTCGGGGCGGAGCTGAGCGGCGGCGCCCTGGAGCGCGAGGCCACGATGTGCGCCATGCAGGTTCGCATCAACATGGAGGACCCCCAGGACGACTTCACCCCCAACTCGGGGCTGGTGAACCGCTACGTCTCCCCCGGCGGGCCCGGCATCAGGCTGGACTCGAACCTGTCCGCCGGCTACGACTTCCCCTCCAACTACGACTCCGCGGGGGCGCTCCTCATCGCCTACGGCCAGGACTGGCCCAAGACGCTGGGCGTGATGGAGAGGGCGCTGAGCGAGTACACGATCTCCGGGGTCAAGCACACGATCCCCTTCTTCCGGAAGCTCCTGAAGGATCCGCTCTTCAGGCGCGCCGAGTTCACGACGAGCTTCATAGACGACCACCCGGATCTGCTGGAGTACGCGGAAGGATCCCCGGAAAGCGAGCGCCTGGGCAGGCTGGCCGCGGAGATCACCGCCCACGGCTACAACCCGTTCGTGCAGCTGGGCCGCTACCGCTCCTTCGACAGCCCGCGGCTGGGCTCCTTCAGCCCCGTCCTGCCCCGCATCCACCAGGACGTGAGGAAGACCCCCAACCCCTATCCCAAAGGGGACCGGCGGGCGCTCCTGGACTACATCCGCGACTCCGGCGAGGTGCATTTCACCGACACCACCTGCCGGGACATGACCCAGTCGAATTCCGGCAACCGCTTCCGCCTGGCCGAGGACGCCCTGGTCGGCCCCTACCTGGACGAGGCGGGGCTGTTCTCGCTCGAGACCGGCGGCGGGGCCCACTTCCACGTGGCGATGCTCGCCAACATGACCTATCCCTTCTCCGAGGCCGCGCTGTGGAACGGCTTCGCGCCCAAGACTCACAAGCAGATCCTGGTGCGCTCCACCAACGTCCTGGGCTACAAGCCCCAGCCGGCGGCCGTGATGCGGGCGACCGGGGAGATGATAGCCCGGCACTTCTCCGTGATCCGCTGCTTCGATTTCCTGAACCACGCGGCCAGCATGAGGCCGCTCGCCGAGGTCATGCTCTCGGACGCCTCCCTCGTCTTCCAGCCGGCGCTGTCGCTCAGCTACGGCAAGGGGTTCACAGTCGATCACTACGTGGACGCCGCCCGGGCGCTCATCGCCATGTGCGCCGAAGCCTCGGGCATGGGCGAGCGGCAGGTGACTAGGAACGTGATCCTGGGGCTCAAGGACATGGCCGGGGTCTGCCCGCCCAGGTTCATCGGGGCTCTCGTCGCGGCCCTGAAGGCCCGGTGGCCGGAGCTGGTCCTCCAGTACCACCGCCACTACACGGACGGGCTCTTCGTTCCCGCCGTAGGCGCCGCGGCCAAGGCCGGCTGCCAGATCCTGGACGTCGCGCTGGGCGCCTCGGTCAGGAGCTACGGCCAGGGAGATCTCCTGGCCACCGCCGCCTACGTCGAGGGGGAGCTGGGTATCCCCGTGCGCGTGGACCGCAGGGCCGTGCGCAACGCGAACTTCGTCCTGAAGCAGATCATGCCGTGGTACGACCGCTACGCGCCCACCTTCTTCCGCGGGATCGACCACGACGTGGTGGACCACGGCATGCCCGGCGGGGCCACGTCCTCCTCGCAGGAAGGGGCGATGAAGCAGGGCTACATCCAGTTCCTGCCGCACATGCTCCGCTTCCTTTCGGGGGCGCGGAAGATCGTGCGCTACCACGACGTGACCCCCGGTTCCCAGATCACCTGGAACACGGCCTTCCTGGCGGTGAGCTCCGCCTTCCAGCGCGGTGGCCCCGCGGAGGTCGCCCGCGTCCTGGAGGTGCTGGAGCTGGCGGCAGATCACGCCGCGGCCCGCGAGGACGCCCGCGTCGGGGGGACCGCGGCCCCCGAGCCCTCCCCGGAGCTCGTCCGCGACAGGCTCGTGGTCTACCGCGACTCCAACGACGCGTTCCGCGACCTCCTGCTGGGCCGCTTCGGGCCGCTCCCGCTGGGTTTCCCCGAGGACTGGGTCTACGAGTCCGCCTTCGGCCCCGAAAAGTGGCGCGACGCCGTGGCGTCCAGGCGCGAGGACTCCCCCCTGAACCACCTGGAGGACCCGGATCTGGCGTCCGAGCGCGCGGATCTGAAGGAGTTCCTCCGCCGCGACCCGACCGACGAGGAGTTCGTGATGTACCTGAACCAGCCGGCGGACGCGCTGAACACCTTCCGCTTCCGCCAGCGCTTCGGGGACCCCAACTGCCTTCCCCTCGACGTGTGGTTCGAGGGCCTGCAGCCCAACCGCCCCGTCGCCTTCGTGGACACGCTGGGGAAGCCCCACCAGATGAACGTCTTCTCCATCCAGAAGCCCGGGGCGGACGGCATGGTCACTGTCCGCTACTTCCTGGACTCCCAGATCATGACCCACGCGGTCCAGGCTGCCGCGTCCGCGCCGCCGCGCGAGAGGCCCGGGGAGGAAATGGCCTCCGCGCAGAAGGGCAACCCCTACCACGTGGCAGCCCCCATGAACGGGGATCTGTGGGTCATGTACGTGCGCGAGGGCGACGTGGTGCGCGAGGGCCAGGAGCTCTTCAACATCGCCATCATGAAGCAGGAGAAGGCCGTGCGCTCCAGGGTGGCCGGGCTGGTCGTGAAGATCCACAAGACCGCCGACTTCCAGAACACCAAGGAGATGGTCCCCGTGAAGGCGGGCGAGCTCATCGTGGAGCTGGGCCCCGTGCCGGAGACCTGCTCCAGCTGCGGGCAGTACCTGCCCATGGACCAGAAGATAAGCTACTGCCCGTTCTGCGGCGGCGACGTCTCCGGGCTGGGCGTGAACGGCCCCGCGAACGGCGGCGAGCAGAGGATCGGGAGGCCCAACTAGCCTCACCCGCATGTACCCCTTTGCCTCACCCGCATGGAACCCGTGGCCTTGACGGGGCTTTCCTGACGCGCACCGCCGCCATGAATCGTATTCCGTGCGCTTTAGCTTGTGCCGCCTTCGTCCTCCTGCCGGAGCCTCCCACACGATTGCTGTCGATGACGCCACCGCAAAAAGCCGAAGAGAGGTCCATGACGTAGTGCCGGATGGGCAACGATGCTCCTGTTGACTGGCTGGTCTGCCAAACCCTTGTAATGGTACGTTTTGCCAACCCTTCAGCCTCCCTGAGACCAAAGACCAGGTGGTACCGAGGATTGAGGGACCCCCCCTGAGGCTGACCCAGCCACACCTCTGGATGATCCGCCCGGCCCTCATTTGAGGCTATATTATTGACACCACAAACGAATAAATCTCAGATCCGCGATCGATAATAGAGGCGACGCAGCGACGCGCCAATAGGGTTGTCGCCTTTTGGCAAATGTGCTAGAAACAAGGGAACTTTACGCCAGGGCGTCCTCAACCGTTGCAGGAGTCGCGCCCAGTATCGCTTTCTTTTACTCTTGCCAAATCTTGACCCAGACGTCAAGGTAGTTTTCGCCGCCATGATTTTTTAATAGCGTTTGTGTGTTTGCCCTCTACTCGGATTTCATTTTGGTCAGGAGGCACGGGCAATGCGATTGATCGAAAATGAAGATTCCACTGCAAAAACCCTCCACCTCGACAGGGAAGCGGAACTTCATGGGGCCATTGCATTGGCATCCTGGCGCTAAAGCCTTAAACCACCGCACATTTGCACACCCTTTACCCAGATACTCGGCCCTCAAATGACTGCCAGGAGGTGAGGGAGGGGGTTTTTGCAGTGGAATCAATGAAGTTCGGCGTTATACCAGATGTATCAGTGGGCGACCCCATCAGAAACTCTCTATACAGACCGGAGTTATCGGCAGACTTTCTTAATTTTTGTACATGTTCCATGAAATTCTTCAGGAAGCCTTCCTAAATATTCGGGACACCACCGAAAGAATTTCACCGGTTCATGAAAGGAGGACGACCCAGTGAAGGAATTCATGCCACTTGAAGTTGATCGGGAAAACCTCACAGTAATGGGGTCCAGTTTCCAGATATCCAATTACTTGAAAACATGGTTGCTATCGTCCTCAGTGGCAGGGAAGATGGATATCAGCTTCCGAAGCTGTCCATCGAGCTCATGCGCGACTGTGTTCTGAAAAAAATCACTGTAAAGGACTCCGAACGGATGACGACCGCCATAGAGTCGGCGGAAAACCGGCAGGCGGCGCACACGGCCCAGGATCTCGCGGCGGCCCTGGAGGAATCCAACGACGTCGAGAGGCAGCTTGAGGCGATAAGCCAGGACCTTGTCAAGACGCAGGACCTGTCCGGCAAACAGACGATGTGCTCGCCCGTCAGAGGCATCGTCAAGGGGCTGGCGGTGAACTCGATCGGCGGGATAGTCACCCCCGCCCAGGTCCTGATGGAAATCGTGCCGCTCGACGAGAGCCTGGAGGTCGAGGCGTTCCTGGGCAACAAGGACATAGGGTTCGTCTGGGCCGGCCAGTCGGCCAAAATCAAGGCCGCGACCTACCCGTTCACGAAATACGGGACGATCGCGGCGAAAGTGGCCGATGTGGCCGAAGACGCCACGGTGAACGAGAATCTCGGCATCGTGTGCCGTACCGCCAGGAACTGGAGAAATCCGCGGTCCTGGTCGACGGGCGCGAGATGCCGCCCATCCCGGGCATGGCGGCGACCGCCGAGATATCCACCGGCAGGCGCAGGATAATCGAGTTCGTCCTGGCTCCCCTTTTGAGGATGAAGGACGAGAGCCCGCGGGAGAGGTGAGAGGTGAGAGGTGAACGGCGAGCAGGGCAACTCGCCGCCGTAATGGAGTCGGAGGCGCGGACGGCGCGGCGCCGCCACTGAGATCCGGTCGGCATACCGGCAAAATCCGCCCCACGCCCCTTGCCGCTTCCGCTCGATATGACGCCGTCAGAAATCAGGCGTACTCGCCGTGAAGGCGAAACATATCAGACGATAATTTATGTATGATCATATGTCGCCGGCAGGATCGATATCGCAGATTATCCCGTCACGATATATTTTCCTCCTGAATCGTATCTTGGCGTCGGAATATCCGTGAACGCCGACCGCTACCGCGTAGATGTTCCTTCCGTAAACGAAGTTCGGCTTGGCGTATTGTCTTTCGTCGATCTGTCTGAAAGCCTCGGCGACGCATCCGTCCAGCCTCTCCGATACCTGTTCGGGCGTAAGGTCCCGTCCGGGCCTGTCGTATTTGATCTCGATGACGAAAATCCCGTCCGGCGTCCTGTACATGAGATCGGCTCGCCCGTCGCCGAGGTTTACCTCCATGCTGGCTCTCTGGCCTTTCACGTTAAGCAACGTATACAGCATGACATGAGGCACGAGCTCGGCATGCGTGTTCAGGTGCGAGGCTGTTTCCGAGATGCAGGACGAGAAGAGGAATGAGCACGTGTCCTCGTCCAGGGAATCGAAGGCGTCGACAAGAGAGCCGTACTTGGAATTGATGTTCACGCCTCCATCTGTCAGGATACCCTTTCTTGCGATAAATTCCTGGATGATCGCGTGGCTGACCTCGTTGTTGGGACATTTTAGCCTGTATTCAGGAATGCCGGATGCCAGATCGATGCTTTCGACCGTAAGGTAGCCGCCTTGAAAAATGGCGGCAGAATCATTTATATCTGTCATATCCAGTTCAGGTATCACGCCGCTGAAGCTGAATTGTTTCGAGAACATCTTGAAATACGTCTCGTTTTCATTCCAAAGCTTGCTGGTCAAGAGCGGTTGCCCTGACATGTACCAGTAATGACCGAAACTTTTGCTGTTGAGGCAACTCATTACCGAATATGGATTGAACACCCTTGACGAGCCGTCCCACGTGTAGCCGTCGTACCAGTCCTTGAGATCGGCCATTATATCAAGTACCGTGCAATGTTCGCCGTAATATCCGCTTGTTTTCAGGTGATCCAGCATTTCAAGCAGATGAGTGGAGAAATGTCCGGTTATCTCGTCTTCGGTGAATCCGCATATGGCGGCGTAGCGTTCGTCGAGCGATATGTCCTTGAAGTTGTTCATGCCAGAAAACATCGACAGCTGGGTGAACTTCGTGACGCCGACGACCATGGAAAACCTGAGGTATTCGTAGCACGACTTGACGGAACTGTAGAAATCGTGGAGTCCCGTCCTTAACTCCTCCGTCTTGCCGGCGTCCCCGATATTGCTAATCAGCGGATAGTCGTATTCGTCTATGAGAAGGACCACGTTCATCCGGTCGGTCTTGCGTTTCGGGTCGAGGCCGAATTGACGCGAAACCGGATGGGCTTCGGAAAGTCTTTCTATGACATTCGATATGCCGGAAACCGTCGTGATCTCGCCGGTCGGCAGTCCGTGCGACCCGGAAATCCCGTTTAGCGCGGAGACAAGCACCTCTTGAAACTGGCCGGGATCGCTGGGATATCCGTTGAAGGAGATGTGGACCACCGGGAACCGTTGCCAGTCGTATCCGGTTTTCCTGGACTTGTCCCTGCCTATCTCCAGATCCTTGAAAAGCTTCCTGTTGCCTTCGAAGATGTTCCTGATCGTGTCAAGCAGGAGCGTTTTCCCGAAACGCCTCGGCCTGACGAGGAAATACGGTCCCGGCGACTCGCTTATGAGCTCGCGGATCATCCCAGTCTTGTCCACGAACGGTGCGTTTGTGCCTATGAACAGGCGAAAGGACTGATCTCCGACCAGCAGCCTTGGTAGCTTCTGCTTAGTCTTGTCTTGCGTCGCCATGAGATCCGCCTACATTGAACGATGATGGGGAAGTCATCCCGGACTTGACAGAAAACGGCAAGCTTTGCCGTCATGATACATTTTAAGATCCGGTCCCTGGCCTGTCAACGGTGGCCTGGCGCGTACCGGCGACAAGGCGCGTCGTCCCCGGTCCGGCGGCGGTTTACGCGCTTCCCGTGAGACGTGCCTGATCCGCCGTATCATTAGACGTGTTCCCGGAATGTCCATGATCGCCCCCGCATGACGCCTGGCATCGCGGGGACCGCGATGCGCGTCCGCATACGGCGTAACGCGGCGCACGACCGCCGAGAGCCGGCGGACGGCTAAAGGTTGAGCTTCCGGACGGCATCGTCCACCATGCCGTCGGTGAGGCCTATTTACGCCAGGGTGGCGGCGGGCGACGAGTGCCTGAGGGCCTTCTGGACCAGCGCCGCCTCCCTGCCCGAGGCCTCGTAGAGGAACAGGCCGAAGGTCTTCCTGAGCGTGTGGGTGCCGACGGCCTCGAGACCCAGGGCCGCTGCGGCGGCGGCGTAGCGCTTGTGGACGGCGCGGCGGCTCAGCCGGCCGCCGCGCCTCAGGGTCGTGGGGAACAGCGGCTCCCCGGGGGCGGCGCCGGGCCTCGCAGCGAGCCAGTCCTCCAGGGCCCGGCGGGCGGAGGCGTTGAGCGGGAACGCGCGGCGGTTCCGGGTCTTGGTCTCGCGGAGGGCCACGGAGTCGCGGACCCTTCCGGAGGGGTCGCGGACGTCTTTGACGTCCATGGCCAGGAGATCCGAGATCCTGAAGGCCGTGTTGACCCCCACGGTGAATAGCGCGACGTCCCGCGCCCCGCAACGTCCGCGGGCGAGCTCGGCGCTGAAACGCCCGACGTCATTCCTGGTCCTGAGCGGCTGCACCCTGGGCATCTCCGGTCCTCCTTCCGGGGCGATCGCGACACCCCCTCGGGGGGGTCCCCGGGTTGTCGCCTTCTGGCCCCGGCGGCCAAAGCACGCCTCCGGCCACGCCTTCGCCCGATCCAGAAGGCGCCCGAAAGGGGCTTTCGGGCGTCATTGGTCCTTTATGGCGCCCCCGGGGGGGGCGCCCGGCAAGCCCTCCGCCGCGACTCCTGCCCACAAGACGGGCCGGCCTTCCGGAAACAGGTTGCGGAAGGCTGGGGAGGGCGCGGTCGATAAGGGCCCGGGCTTGAGGTTCGAGGGCGATTGCCCTGATATGTGACATTGAGGGCCCCGAGATCCGGGGTCCGGGATGACCTGACCGGGCCAGTCCGAAACCGCTCGGCGTCTGCGGGCAGGGACGAAAGGAAGCCCGGAATGGCCTATACGGTCGAGGACATCAAGAGGATCGTCGCCCCGATAGCCGAGCGGCACGGGGTCGGGCGCGTATGGCTGTTCGGTTCCTACGCGAGAGGCGAGGCGAGGCCGGACAGCGACAAAGACCTCCTCATAGACAAAGGGAAAATAAGGGACTATTTCCAGATAAGCGATCTCTGTATCTGTTCACGGGTGGGGCCAGGAGGTCGGGGGAAGTGCCCACACCCCCTCTTCATGAAAGTCAATGGTATAACGAAGGTGATAGTGGCCCAAAGTGAATATTTGAGGCCTGTATATTGACTCTAGTGGCGCCATAGTTTACCTATGCTCAGGCGACCCAAAGTGGCACAAAAGCGGCCATATGTCGCACAATCATCCCGAGGCAGGTCTATCCGCCGACCCGGAAGGCCGGTCGGACTGTCTGCGGAAGGAGCTCGCCGCCTGCAGTGAACGGCTTGTCCTCAGCGAAGCCAGATGCCGGGACGGGAATCGGAACAGACGTCGCCTTCAGGAAGAGAACAGCCTTCTGGCCAACGAAATCGAACAGCTTCGGAAAATGATGCGGGACGGCCCGGCCGCCGGGTCCCCGGGCGACCGCCCGGCATTCCGCCCGCTTGCGGAGCAGACAGGGAGTCGGCCGGAGGAATTCCCCGGCCTGAAAGGGGCCCCGGCGGATCGGGAAGAGCTGGCCGGCTGGGCAAGGGATCTGGCCAGGCGGGAGGAGGAGCTCGCCAACCGGATCAACGTCGTGGCCAGGTGGGAAGAGGAGCTGGCCAGGCGCGACAAGGCTTCCGGGGACGCCGCCGCCCTGATCGAAGAGCTCAGGGAAATGCTCGGCGCCCTGGAGAAAAGGCCGGAAGCCCCGTCCCCCAATTCGTCGAATTCGGGCGTCCCTCCCTCGCAGGCCCCCTTCAATAGCGGCGGCGACGTCTCCGGGCTGGGCGTGAACGGCCCAGCGAACGGCGGCGAGCAGAGGATCGGGAGGCCCAACTAACCTACCCCGCCTACCCCGCATGGAACCCCGTGGCCTTGACGGGGCTTTCCGCAGCGCACACAACCGCGAAAGACGCATTCTGCGTCCTTTCGCTTGCCCTTTCGCTTGCCCTTTAGTTTCCACCGCCCGAGCCTTAGCTTTTGACGGAACGGCCGATGACGAGAATCGATCGGGGATAGTAAGCGCGCCTGTCTGGCCTGAAACCTGATTCCACTGCAAAAACCCTCCCCCGCAACAGAGAAGCGGAACGCTATGCGGCCATCGCATTTGCACCCTTGGGGTCAAGCCTTAAAACATCGCCAATCTGCATTCCCTTCACCTTGACTCTCTGACCTCTAATGACTGCCAGGAGATGAGGGTGGGGGTTTTTGCAGTGGAATCAAACTTGGCATTCTAGATATCGAGCCCCTTCACTCATGTTTACCGATTTCACTGACTACAGACGGCCTGCCAGGATCTTTGATCTCTACGTCCTTTCCCTGCCCGTCCCTCTCGAAACGGCATGCCACGATGTTCCTTTCCTTCCTGCCGATGGCGACAGATACCAGAATGGGATCTTTGAAGGCTCGGGCATAGCCTCTTTCATGAATCTGGCTGATTCCGACCATGGCGCTCTTTGCCCCGCCGTTAGCGTCTTTCGCCATCTTAAGCTCGATGACATAAGTGAAAATGCCGCACTCCGCAAGAAGATCGATACGGCCGAGGCCAACGTGAGTCTCTGGGATGACTTTGGCCCCGGCCATACACAGGCTGGCGTGAAGAACCGAACGGTAGAAGCCTTCACCCATTGTCTTGCGCAACAGCTCGGCCAGCGACTCGGTCAGTTTCCGTCGCTTGCCGAAGGAAAGGATCAACCCAGCCTTCCTGATGATGTCAGTCAAGAATCCGCGCTTCGGATCGCGATTGGCCAGCAAGTGATCATCGTAACATATGCCTGCGAACAACCTTACAAGAACATCGACCATGCCGGGGACATCTGCGGTCGCGAGGCACAGGTTGAGCTCCCTGCCGGCCGTGCTGATGCCTGCCCATGAAGAGGCGAGGGCCAGGTTCTCCAGGAAAAGCTTCGATATGGCCGAGCGGACCTCACGGTTAGGGTAGTCGAGCGAATACGCGTTATCGCTTGCAGTCCGCAGGGTGAGGTAACCGGACTGGTACATGAATCCTTCGGGAGGGGTGGCATCTATTTCCCCTGGATCACTTGCAAAATCCTCGCCGACCGTCATACCCTGGAACTGGTCAACCGTGATGGCCTTGTCTTTCAGGAATTTTCTGATGAGGCTGTTGGAGCCTGAAACCATCCAATAGTTTAAGAATTTATATGTTTTAAAAAACAAGAGAACGGAAAAAGGATTGTACAGCCTCGACTCCCCGTCGAAGGAAAAACCGTCGTAATAATCACGGATTTTCGTCAATAGTATTTCTTCACTCATCTTGAGCTTGTGGGCTCCCTCAGCTATGAACGGCATGAAATTCGTTTCCAGTTCCTCCTGCGTGTAGCCCATAAAGGTCCCGAATTCCGGTTCGATGGACACGTCTATCAGGTTATTAAGCGAGGAAAACACGCCCATCCTGGAAAACTTGGTAACCCCGGTGATGAAGACGGACTCGATGTCCTCATCGGCTGATTTGATCTGGGAATAAAACTCACTCATAACGTCACGCGTCACGCCAAGCAGATCTCTGATTGCAGACTCTTCCTTCTGGATAATGCTGATGACCGGGGCATCGTATTCGTCAATCAGCACAACAACGGTTTTGCCGGTCGTCTCGTGTACATCTTTCATGAGATACAGAAACGCGCGCGCCGAGTCTGCACCCCTCAGGGAAACCTTGTGCCGCTTTGCGATATTTCCAAGGCATTCAAAGAAATTTTTTTCCAGAATTTCTATGCTCCGGCTTCCTGCCACGCATTTCATATCCAGTCTGATGACCGGCCTGGTGACAAATCCGGGAGAGTCCATGTCTTTCTCGACCGCGAGCCCCCGGAAAAGTTCCGTCCTGCCGGAGTAGAAGGCATCCAAAGCGCTGACCGTCAGCGACTTACCGAAGCGGCGAGGCCGGGCACAAAAGACGAATCTGCCCGCTCCCCGCACCATGGGGAGATACCTCGTCTTGTCAATATAGACGGCCTTGTCGAGCCTCAGCTTTTCGAATCCCTGCCAGCCTAGCGGAAGTTCGGGCAATCCATCCTTGGTCACGTGGGTTCCTCCGTTCACAGGCCTTCACGGCAAGCTCCGGCACGGCAGCCGGAAGCAATAACCCAGCCAGGCGGTCATCCCCCCAGCCATTGCCGATTTCAGGCATCGGACAGAAGGAATATGCAAGCGCGTGTCCGGACCGTCCGAGATGTCACCGTCATGCTCGCGCGTTTAGCCCTGGTATCCAGAAGCACGTCAAATTCTATGTTATCTTCCGGCCAGACGCAAGCTTTCACGCGAAACTAGGCACGGGCCGTCTGGCCAGACATGTGCCAGGAGCCCCGAACTGAGTCAACTACCACTGCTGGCATCCCAGGGTCGCTCCGACCCTATTCCCCGGTCTGGACAGAACGGCCAGGGCGCGTCACAGGTTCAAGAACAGAACTGGATCGGCAACGCCCAGCGGACAGGCATCGGTTCAAATCGCGATATTACCGGGATAATCATCGCGATCGTCTGCCAAGTTATGCAATATCAAGATTAACATCGATGTGAACGAGTCAAGGCGACCAAGTTTCACACGCCGGGGCATAAGCGAATCTAAAAAACTTTTCTTGGAGACACCCTGGTCGAGCATCGGAAAGATCGCCACCGAGCGGATCGCGCGACTCTTGAGCTTCCCGCCAAAGCAAATGCCCCGCAACGCCCCGGGCAGCACTCGCGGCGGTCGGAGACCTGCTCCAGCTGCGGGCAGTACCTGCCCATGGACCAGAAGATAAACTACTGCCCGTTCTGCGGCGACGACGTCTCCGGGCTGGGCGTGAACGGCCCCGCGAACGGCGGCGAGCAGAGGATCGGGAGGCCCAACTAGCCTCCCCCGCATGGAACCCGTGGCCTTGACGGGGATTTCCTGACGCGCGCCGCCGCCGTGAACCGTATTCCGTGCGCTTGAACTTGTGCCGCCTTCGTCCTCCTGCCGGAGCCTCTCACACGATTGCTATTGATGAAGCCATCGTAATGAGCCGGAACGGGATTCATGTTGGAGAACCGGATGGGGCGGCGGCGGTCCTGACAGGGCGGCTGGGCAGTCATGACCCTATAACTGGTACGATTTGCCAAATTTTCAGCATCCTTGAGGCCAATGATCGGTGGGGGTTGCCTGCCACGTATCGCCGTTCCGAATTATTACGGTTCCATCAGTTATCCCGAAGTCGGGATAATTGCTGGAGCTGTAAGACGAGATCTTCAAGCTCCACCACAAGTCCTGGAAGGACCCTTACAGCATCGACCTGTTTTGTCGATTGCAGGCCAGCACGGTTGCATTCCTGCACTACGTCATCGAATGCGCTCCGTGCAGCTACAAGGAATGCATGAATATTTTCAGAATGATGAAGCTGTACCACGATGCCTACTTCACTATCATTTACAGAATGGACGTGGAACCGACCAATAATCCTGAGGAGCAGTCAATAAGATATTGGGTTATCGACATGCTTGCCACTCACGGGACGAGTAGTGAGAAGGGCGGGAAATACTGGCCCGCATGATAACGGTCATTGCCACGTGCCAGAAACGCGGCCATAGCCCTCACGATTATATCCTGAAATGCATCAAGGCCTGGTGCAACGGGGAGGACCCCCCGTCCATGGTTGACTTATAATACTTACGGATAATTCTTGTCGATTTTGCTGGCCCTGGAAAATATTTCCAGAACCTTTTTGGTTAGAAATAGGCAGGATATTAAATCCCGCAGACGAATTCTGTGGCTGGCGCAAGGCCGGGGCCGCTGGAGCATGGCCGGGGCCGCTGGAGCAAGGCCGGGGCCGCTGGCGCATGGCCGGGGGCTATGGAGCATGGCCGGGGGCTGTGGAGCATGGCCGGGGGCTATGGAGCATGGCCGGGGGGTTGAACTGTTACGGATAACAATCTGAATGATTAGGTGGTGAACGGATACCGCAACCGTTGTTATGCCCTAAAATTCGAGCCGTGCCTGCAATGTCCCTGTCACTCCTTTCCGCTTGCCCACATAGCCCTGCAAGCCAAAATCAAAGGACAGGGGCATCGTTTGCGAGGGCCGCAAGCTCAAACCGACTTCGCCGATGCCCGTATCGCCACGCAAGGAAGGCGCGTCCAGGTCAAAGCCGTTGGTGCTTGCCCGTGTCCTGCCGGCGAATTCATGCTCCCAGGCCGTGCCGAGGTAGGGGGAAACATACTCGTTCACGGCGTAGGCGAAACGTCCGCCGAAGCGCAGGCGGGAGGAATCCGCGTCCTCGAATTTCACTGGGTCGCCGGTGGACAGGGTCACGGAATCCCCTTCCTGCCGCGTCCAGAAGTATTTGCCGTATAGGTCAAGGGAAGCTTTGTCCGTGGGCTCCAGGACGTAGCCCGCGCCGGCGTGGAAGCCATAGTACGCGGAAGAACTGTCGTAGTCCGCCGAACGACCCTGCGTGTCCCGCAAGTCGGAACCGTCGTACTCGTTATGGACGCCGCCGGCCCTGCCCGAGGCTTCCGCGTAAATATGGCCGGGGCCGGTGTCCGCAAAGTCCATGCGGACCAGCACGCCGCCGCCGATATGGTAGATATCGCCGTCTCCATGCACGGAGGGGGCGTTGCCGAACGAGTTATAGGTGTCGTAGGAGCCGTTACCGTACTCGAGAAACGCGCCCGCGGTCAGATGCCCCGGCCCGAAATCCCGGCCCCGGGACAGCCCGGCCAGCAGGGACAGGCTGTTCATGTCCACATGCGAACCGGTGTTGTAGCGTAACCGGCCGCCGGAGAGAACGCCGAAGGCGCCGAGGCCGACGCCGTTTGCGGCACCCGACTGCGCGGCTTTGACCGCCTCGGATATACCTTGCCCGGCAACGAGGTCCCCGCCCAGATTGACCAGGGCCGTGCCGGCGAGAAAGCCTTCGGACAGGGCTTTGCTCCGCGGCAAAACCTCGCTGCTGGCGTACACGGCCTGCAGGGCATTCGTTCCGGCCAGCAGGTCAAAGGTCTGACGCAGGGTCACGCCCTGCTGCGTTACTGTCGAACTGGCTACCGGTGAGCCGATCAGAGCGGTCGCCCGGATGATCTCATAGGCGGAAGCCGGCAGCGCGCCGCCTTGCATCACGGACAATTCGATCACAGTGCCGGAGATGTCGGCCGTCCCGCCGACCCGCAACAGATTGGCCTGCCCGGTGTTCCAGACGGCAACGCGCAATCCGCCGCTGCTCCGCACATCGTTCTGAACCGTGAGAGCGCTGCCGGGCGCTTCGATCAGACCGGGGCTGATTGTTCCGTCGGAATCCAGACTCCCGCCTACAGTGCCGTTGCCGCTGAAAATTCCGGCCGGTCCGACAAACACGTCGCCGAGCAATTGGGCCGCGCCGTCGCTTTGTCCTATGATGCCGAGGGAAATTTCGCCGCCTGTAACCGCCGTTGGGCCGAGATAGGTGTTGACGCCGGTCAAGGTCAATGTTCCGGAGCCCTGTTTGCGCAGGCCGACATCAAGGCCCGTCAGCCCGCTGTTGAATCGATTGGGCGCGGGCACGGGCACGCCGCTGGGATATTTGGCATTGTCCTCCACCTTGACCTGGCCGAGGTCATGGGACCAGACGCCGTCGTAGCCTTTGGTATTCACGGGGTACATGGCATAGTCGAAGCCGCCGTATCGGTCCTGGTCGCCTTCGCTCAGGCGGTTGGCGTCCAGCCACCCCGGGCCGCGCACGGCCTCCCCGGCGTTGACGACGCCCATGCCGAACAGCGCCATATACTGATCCGTGGTAATGATGTGAACGGGTGTCGGTTGGCTGGGATCGCAACTGTCCCATTGCGCGTTGGGATCGGCATTGGATTTTCTGTCCATCGCTTTCCCAAGCGCCTCCGTGAACTCCTCCAGCGACTGAATTCTTGAAAACCCCGAATTTTCCCACAAGCGGCTGATTTCTTCTTCATGTCCCGTGAGATCGGCGCCGGAGACTGCCTTGGTCGCAGTCACGCTGAAAAGGCTTTCGTCCGGGTCACGATACGTCTGAATGAGAAAAGGAGGCAGCCCGTCCATGTCCCTGGGATGGGTGGCGGTGGAAAGCAGCGTGTCGGCTACCTGCTTGCCGTCCATCCAGGGGAAGGCTTCCTTGACCAGAGCGGCTACGCCCGCCACAAGCGGGGCGGACATGGAAGTGCCGCGATACAGCGTGTAATCATACACGCCCGGCCCTACGGAGGAGTAAATGTCCACCCCTGGCGCGAGAAGGCTGTAATGCGCCGCGCCGTCTGTCAGGTCTGAAAACGGGGCGATGAAGTCAAGCCGGTCGGAGGCTCGCTCCGGGTCAAAGGCCGAGACGCTGATCATGCAGAGGGACAGGGCGCGCATCTCCTCGTCCGTGAGCGTCAAGCCCGTCGCGGGAGCTATCGTTTGTCCTCCGATGAGAGTAGCCCCGGTCATCCATGAGGGCAGCGGCGCCGGCATGCCCGGCGAGCTGTGGCCGTCATTGCCGGCAGCGAAGATAAAAAGCGTTCCCGACTCCGCCGCCAGTGAGGCCATTGCCCCGGCGACATCCTTTAAGTGGTCCATAACCGCCGGCTCCTTGTCCGACCAGGGCCAGGAGCCCAGACTGAAGTAACTGGGTCCCCAACTGTTGCTGACAATGGCGATATCCGGATAGTTACGGAACGTGAGGATGGCCTCAATAGTTGTAACGTTGTCTGTTTCGTCGATCCCGACTATGGAAACCAAATTCGCGCCGTAGGCCACTCCGTGCATGCCCGCGTTGTCGCGCGAGGCCGCGATGGTACCGGCCGTATGCACGCCGTGCCATTCGACTGTATCGGGCGAGGTGTAATATTCAACCGGATAGGGCGTTTTTTCATGAAATTCCTGGTGCAGCGGAAAGGCGACGGTATCCAGCACTCCCACGGTCACGCCCTTGCCTGAGTAGCCTTGGGCGTAGGCATCGGCCGCGTGTATCGCCTCCAGCCCCCTTCCGGCCAGATATTCCGGCGTTCTGTAGTCATCGGCGGACGCGCCGAAAGCGTGGAACGTAAATCCCGGGCAAGACAGGAAGGCGCACAAGGCGGCGGACGCGACACACAGGGGCATACGAGTCATGGGCAACCCTCCGGTTTTCGGGCATGGCAAGGAAACGCCGGCTTGACCGGGGCGGAGCCCCGTCCATGGCATTTTACGCTTGAGACTGAAGTTTGAGCAAGACGGAGATAAAACTAGGGATTTCAGCGACTTAGAATTTTGATCTGTCTACATTTTAATGTAGATTTTCTAAATTTAAATTATGCGGCTTATCTCTGTTCTATAAATCTCCATAAGTGTGCAAATAGCTCCACATAATCTAACAGGGCTCGACCTTTCATAACAGGCGATGAAGGATTGGAGCAATCCGAAATACTCCGGTCAAATCCTGTTCGGGTTTTCTCTTGCAGCAGCGTCCCATGAGCGATCCAGCATTGAATAAGCAGTGGGGAGCGTTCGTCACGGTTAACTGCTGACAAGAACGGTGAATCCTTTGGCATTGAATATGGACTCTGGCGTTGATCCATAT
>JAISFS010000320.1 GCA_031263485.1 Deltaproteobacteria bacterium
GTCTCCGGGTTCTTCTTGAATTGCCAGGCCAGGGCATGCTCCCTGCCGCCGGAGCCGATGAGGAGGATTTTCATCAAAAACTGCCTGAGGTCTTGCCTGAGAAAGATTCTTGGGTAACCATCTAGGCCCCCTGTCCTTGGGGGTTCTGAACTGATTCGCGTTGAAGGAGCTACAAACCGGGAAGCCCTGGGCTTCTCAACGCCCGGTATCGGAAAAAGGGTTGCGATCGATTCCGGAGGCGGCGGCTCAAAGCGGGGTTGCTCCAGTCAGAGGGGGATCGGAACATAGCATATAAACTGTACCATGATAGCCCTTTCCGGGCCGATTTTAAAGGGCTAAGCGTCAGTGTGCGGACCGTGGGCTGTTGGTCGGTCAGGTAGCTGTCTTTGGAAGACAAGGCTAACAGATGCTGGAGGCGACCGGAGGGAATAGTGGGGCAAGTGAGGGCAGGGATGATGCGATAGACGGGATCCCCAGGGTGTAGTGGGGAAATTCGAAGCCAGCCAGGTTAGAGAAGTTGCCTGAAGCAACTAAATTTTTCTGTGATAATAGTGACTTAGCAACACGAAGAGCCACTGGGGCTTGTGGTGGAAAGGGATGATAAATGACCGGCTTATCTAGCAAATTATAATTGTGGAAGTCGTGAGACTTGAGGTAATTGTTCACCTCCTCCCCTCGGCATCACTCAGCACACGTGCGCCAGCTTTCAGAACGCGCTGACCCTAAACCCTTCAGGCAACATTCGGCGAAACCCGCAGGGAGGTGAACTCGAACTAGGAGCCTGTTGCATAAAGGGCTTTAAATAAAGTTTAGATAGCAGATGTGGTGGATGATTAGACTATGTATCTACAACCACCTGTATCATCCCAATGCAATCGCGAATTATGCAACAGGCTCCTAGCGCCTCGCCCATCGGCGGGCATGGGCTACGGACGGCGAGCCCGTTGCGGTCATGGGGATACTCGCCCAGAAGGAGTCCAACGCGAGGCTCTCCCTGCCACGCGATCTCCGCGCAGCGATGGGCAAGGACTTCGACGGCCCGTGAATCGCGGCGGACCGGAAGCGGGTCGGGTTTCTGAGGGTTTTCCTCGGTTCCTGGCGTACCTTCCGCCTCGACCAAGCCATGAGGATCATGCCCCGGGGGCCCGGGCTGGAGGGGGCGAGGGGGCGGGACATTGCCTTGGATTCCGATGTCCTGGCCCCCCTGAAGCCGGGCCTATGTCGGCAGGACCTCGGCTTTACGGCGTACTCCCTGGACATCGGGCTTCGTGGGACGCGTACTCCAAGGTGCGGAACCTGTCCCCGGAAGAGGCCGCCGCGCTCTGCCGGGAGAACGGCGTGGAGCCTCCCGGCCCCGGGGATCACTGCCGATCCTTCAGGGCGAAGGGCCCCAGGGGTGCGGTGAAGGTCATCCAGCGCCGGATCGGCCCCGCCTTTCTCCCGGACGGTGCCCCATCCTCTCACCGTGGGCGCTGACAGTCGAGGGGGCACGATCCTCCTCCCCGGGGAAGCCGACGGGGATATGGCGGACGCCACCCGCGCTGGCTCGCCCTCTTCGACCGCTGGCAGGGCGAGCTCGGGTGCGTGGACACATTCATCGACAGGTACATCGGGGGGTTCCGGATCATCGAGGCGAAGGAACTGGCACGGAGCGCGGAATCAGGCCTGTGTCTCGCGGCGCGTGACCACGATCTCGTTTACCTGTGCCCGGGCGGAGGCCCGGAGTGCTGGCCCGTGCCCTTCCGGGCTACTGGGGACAGGCTCAGGGAAGCGGTGCTCCGCGCTGACGGGACGCTTGCCGCCGTAAGGGCCCTGGATCCGAAAGGGATAGGCCCGTCCCGGCCGCCGGACGCCGAGATCGCCAGGGCGAAGGCACTCACGGACGCGTTTCGCGTCTGCGGCTACCCCCCGCCCGGGCGGCCCCTGGTGGACGCCGATGTGGACATCCCCGCCCGGCTGACACTGCGCGGACGCCGACGCGGCCCCCCCGCCCGGCGGCCCCTGGCGGACGTCGATGTGGACCCCCACCTCGCCCGGCTGCCCCCGCGCGGACGCCGATGCGGTCCCGCCGGCTCGATGCCCAGCACGGACATCGTGAGCTTTCTCGGTTTCCATGCGAAGTGGTTCAGGAAAGCGTTCTTCAGGGACGGGGACAGGGCGAAGATCGCCTCGAGGCTGCTTGCCGCGACCACGACGTTTCCCTACGGTGGCGTGAGGGCCCTCGACGGGGACGAGGTCCTGGACAACGCGTCAGCCGCGCTCGCTCTCCCCCGTCTGACCGCCGCGAGCGACTGGACGGACCTCCGGGCCCGTGAGCTCTGGGATGGGCTTGTGGCGACCCTTCCCGGATACGTGGCCCCGTAGGGCCCTAAGGCATGCCCCACCCGGAAGGATCGGCCGGGGTCCTGCGGATCGGATCTCACCAAGCTCCTCGCCCTGGCCGCCGGGTTTCTCGCGAATCCGTGGAGGGCCGGGTGGGTCGGCGCAGCGATGAGGGACATCTGGGCCGAGAACGATGAGGCCTGGGAGGGAAGGATCAGGGTCCTGATGGACATCTTCCGCCCGCGGCGCGACGATCCGACCCGCGACCGATGCGGGGGCTTGGCATCGGGCGCATTACCTTGAGGGCTACCATTGCTTCCGGTTCGCCTACGAGCGCATCACCTTGAGCGCTACCGGCGTTTCCGGTTCGCTTTCCAATGTCTACAACATAAGGCAGAAATCGACTGTTTCTTAGATATTTTCATCAATGATATCAGTTGCTTGCCAGACGCAGCTCCTCTTAAGTTGTTGACATTGGTTCGCTTTCGAGAACTCGCCTGGGACCGGTCGGCTCGCGGAAGGACCACCCGGAGAACTTCCTGGGGAGATGCGCGGGGAAGCTGAGGGCCGTAGGCAAAAGCGGGAGAACCTCCACGCGCACTCGAGCGTGACCGTGGCTCTGGGCACCCCCCCACCTGCAGTGAGGATCGTCCCCGAATGGGGGGACCTCTCCCCAGAGGACGGAGGCTCAGTTTGCCACGCCATCGTCTCGAAGGACCTGGCCGCCCTCAAGCTGAACCGGTAAAGGCCTGCCTTCCAGGACGAGGCGATCCGCGATCTCCGCCCTGAGGGTTCCTTTCGACCGCCCTCGCCTTCCAGGAGGCACCCGCAAGCATGAGCACGACGGAGGAGCGCCTCCTGCGAGCTCGCCTTCCCGACATGCGTCCCGCATCGCCGCGACGCCCAAGACCGAGGCCGGTCGCAAGGGGCGCAGATAATCAAAGATAGCGTGCGTCGTCGAGCTTACACGTTCATGTTGATTATCAACACCCCGGTGCATGAAACCTTTGAAGCCATCGTAATATTATGGGAGTCCAAGGTGGAGATGCCTCAGAAAAGGTTTCATGATATAGTCATTAAAGGGTTTCTTGGTGGTGATGTTGCCCGCACAGAGACGGACCACAAAACCATGTCAAGCATATCCCGGTCATTGGCCATTGCCGATAGGACACGTTCCAGCACGAGAGAATCCTCGCCAGTCTTCCAAGGTTCGACCGGGACACGCCCGAGAGGGGCGAGCAGCAGCCGGATGAGCTCTTCGGGCGTCAGGCGAAAGACGCCCGCGTCCGGCTTCCGCTCCGCGATCCTGGCCCTGATCTTACGGACGTTCACGGCCATGCCGGGAAGTTTCTCCAGAAAGAACTGCTTGATCTTGAAGTGCAGGCAACCCTCGCCCCGACGGCTCTTGTCGGGGCGAGGGTTGCTACGGGCGCTTCCCGATGCCGGCAAGGTAGACGACAATGACATGGATCGGCGAGCACTTTTTTTCCTTCATGTACTCCGCCGCCAGCATCGCCGAGCAAACGAGGAACCTGAAGATGTCCAGGTCGTCGGCGGTGGATTGGAACTCGAGAATGAAGCGAGCCGTCGCCCGACCGGTACAGGCGGTCGGGACGCCTTATCCCCATGCCGAGTCCGGTCAGTTCCGTC
>JAISFS010000111.1 GCA_031263485.1 Deltaproteobacteria bacterium
CCGTCGATCCAGGCGGTCACCTGGCCGGAAATCCTGGGCACGGGCGTGGCCCTGCGCGGGCGCCAGGGGATCTCGAGGCGAGAGAGCGCGAGGGAGTGGGTGAGGCCGTCCTCCTCGCCGGCCCCGAAGCCGAGATCCACCCCCTGGACGGCGGCGACCATGGCGGCCTGGGATCCGGCGATTCTGGTCGCCGTTATCACGTAACGGCCGTCCGCGTCCGGATCCTCGGCGCCCATGACTTCCAGGGCGAGTCCGGGCATGAGCCCCGGGATCCGGCTCACGGCCTGCCACTCCTCGCACGCGCAGAGCTCCTCGTCGCGGCGGATGGCGGCCAGGCGCCTGCCCTCGGCCTCCGTGTCGAAGTTCTCCCCGTAGAGGTAGATCTCGCCGCGGCCGTAGGGGGCCACGGGGAGGCTGACCGAAAGGGGGCGGTTGGGGTTCGCCCAGTTGTAGTCCTTGAGCCTCACCGAGGCCTTAGGCACGCGGCAGACGGACTTGAGCCCGAAAATCTGGGAGGCGCCCGCGTCCGGGTTCATGCCCGACACGTCCGAGGCGTCCGCCCGGAGTTCCTTGTCGCCGTCCATGAGGGACGGGAACTGGGCGTTCATGTCCGTGAAGAGGGCCACGTCCCGCCCGCCGGTCTGGTCGAAGCTCAAGGCGATGCCCTCCCGCTCCAGGGTCCTCAGGACGAAGAGGGACAGATCCTCCCCGTGCTGGAAGACGAACTCCCGTTTCGGGTAGGCCGACTGGTCCAGGGCGAAGCTGAAGGCGTCCGGGGCCAGGCCCCCGAAGATCAGGGAGTCCTTCACGATCCCGCAGCTGGAATCCGAAAGGTGGATGCGGTTCTGGATCTGTCCGCGGAGGCGGGAGAGCGACGGCTCCAGGGTCAGCTCGACTATGGTCCAGTCGCCCGCCCGGGCGCCCTTCCGGAACGTTGTGGCCACCCCGTGCCAGGCGGCATCGAAGGCCTGGGGCGGCCCGGCCCCCGCGTTGCGGGGCGCCGTCCGGGACAGGTCTCTCATCCCCAGCGAGGCCTCGCCGGCGAAGAAGTCCCCCGGTCCCTTGCCCCTGAGGTCGGCGGTCCGCACGAGGGCCGTGATCTCGAAGGCGTAAAGCGTGTTCAGGGCGGCCGTCCCCCTGAAACTCAGGACGTGGCAATTGAGTTCGGGCTGCGCCGTGAAGGCCAGCGTGAACTGCGGCCGGTCCGCGCCCTGTTCGCTCATGATATCCTCCGTTTCGCAAGGCGGCGCGAGGCCCCCCGCATGAAAGGTTGCCCGTTGCCTCCGGAGTGCGAAGGAGGGCGCGGGCTCGCCGGGGCCTGGCTCCGTTTCCGGGTCCGGGTGCCGTTTCGGGGTCCGCTGCGGACTGGCTCCGTTTCCGGGCCCGATGCGTCCGGGTGTCGTTCCGCGGTCCGGCGCGTCGGGTTCCGTTTCCGCATCCGCGCCCCAAGGCTCGGCGCATCCGGCTGATTGGAGTCCGACCGGCACGAGGAACAGTCGCCAGAGTGAGGAAGGGACGCTGCCGCGAGGGCGCGGGCGCCCGATCCGAAAATCGTTCTTGACATGCTTTTTATGCCATCATCAGGGCGGACTGTCAAATCCGAGCCTTTAAGGCGGCCAACGAAGGGATCGGCACAGGCAATTGCCGTGCCGTCGGCGAACCGACTCGTTGGGACTGTCCAATAAGACGAATGAGGTTCAGGCGCCGCCTCAGATGCCTTGGGGACGCCTCATTCGGCCTTAAGGCGGTCGGCAAATATCGAATGTCACATCGTCCAGTGCGGCTACGCTGGGCATGGGTGACTCCATAATTCCGTCAATGACTGTCTGGGGCAAGTCTCTTCTTGATTAGCGGCAGATGTCATAATGAACCGTCAGCGAGCCGTTCTTGGCGATGGAGGCGTAAAAGTATCCCGCATGAGTTCGAGTAAATATCAATCAAGTATGTCGGCACCTTCCTCGGCATGCGTTATTGAATGCTTGGAGCAGGCTTGAAGCTGGCATCTGACTAAAATTTGTTTCCCGTAGATGTCTATTTGGAACATGTCGCTATCGTCTCCGTTGTTGTCAGTCTCTTTCGGCACGTCTGAGATCCATGAACTTGCCGATGATCATTTCTGGTTAGTTGGCGAGCATCCCCAGAATGTAGATATTTCGCCGATTTATAAATTGCGTCGATAAACCGATCGATCGTGAATATGGGGTCTGTTTCATGAAAAAACAAATCCCCAGTGTCGCTGCGGATGAACTCTTGAAGCTGTATTTTTTGTCATAACGAATTAAGCCATGTCATCAGCCTTCCTGACCCCAATACCCCTGGAACCGGTTCGCATGACGCTTCAACCGGAGAATGAAGGGTTTCCGGTCCCGCTCAGGACTGTATTATCAATGGCCAACATGCCATGTCCTTTCAGGCATTAGGATCGGCCTCCTGTGGATTGTCATCGGATACCTTAGCAATTCCATCCTTCATATTGTCGGGCACAATACCGGTGAATGGTTGGAACGTCACCGAGTCCTCATCAGCCTCCTCCGAAATCATGTACTCATCGTGAAACCTTTTCCCAATCATCTCCTCCAGCAGCTTGGTTTTTTCCATCAAGACTGAAGGCACCGCGTTCCCCCGCCTTGCCATATATGGGTGACAGCAAAAAGGCATTTTTGTCGTTAAAAACAATAACATAAGTCATAAATGACGCCACCGTAATAAGTCGGCGAGAGATTCATGATGAAGAGCCGGAAAGGGCGGCGGCGGTCCTATCAGGGCGGATGGGCTGTCATGTCCCTTTAACTGGTACGTTTTACTGACCCTTCAGCTTCCCTGTGGCCAGCGACCAGGGGGCGTTGCCTGACCCAT
>JAISFS010000175.1 GCA_031263485.1 Deltaproteobacteria bacterium
CCTCCGCCCAGCACCAGGCTTTCCCCCGCCCGGTCGCCAGGCCCTCCGCCCAGCACCAGGCTTTCCCCCGCCCGGCCGCCAGGCCCTCCGCCCAGCACCAGGCTTTCCCCCGCCCAGCCGTGAGGCCCTCCTCCGCCCTGCCGCTATACGCGACTCACCATTCCCCTTACGAATCACAATTAATTTTTCTGCCAAAGTGAACGGATGCTTGTTGGAGTTAATCGCTATTCTTGAGCTTTCCCTCCCCGTCAACTCATTGGTTCCTGGCCTAACCCCGTCCTTAGAGGGCCTATTGAGCGGTCGTTTCATCCCCCTCCCCGTCCGGCTTGACCGCGATTGTTGCAATTCCGGCTTTCCAGTTCCCTTGATTTCCCACGATGTCTTCGTAGAAGGCAGAAGTGATGCCTCCGCCCGACTTAGTCTCGCCCTGGACCTCCATACTTGAACCCCGCTTGTCCATCCCGGACTGCGTAAGCGGTCACCTGGTTACTCATCCAGGACTCTCCCAGGCGCCGGACGTGGACACTCGAGACGTTCCCCATGAACCGCCCGGTGCCTAGGGACATCCCCGGACTTTCTGACCTTTTCCGGAGCCTTTACTGACCACCTCGGGTAACCTCTCGTTGCATTTGACTACTTAGCGGCGATAATGTAGATTTATATGTTTTTCGCCTTGGCTTCAGGGTGCCCGACCGGGCTTCAGGCCCTCCGGCGCCCGCGTCTTACCGCGAGGGCCAGATGACATACTACGTAACCACACCCATCTACTACGTCAACGCCAAACCTCACCTTGGCCACGCCTACACGACCATCGTCTGCGACACCATGACCCGGTTCCACCGCCTCAACGGGGATGATTCCTACTTCCTCACCGGGACCGACGAGCACGGGGACAAGATCGCGGAGGCGGCCAGGAAGGAGGGCGTGCCCCCCCAGATCTACGTGGACTACATCTCCTCCCACTTCAAGTTCACGTGGCCCAAGTTCGACATCAGGCCCGACGACTTCATCCGGACCACCGAGCCGCGCCACAAGGAGACCGTCTCGCGCTTCCTGGAGAAGGTCCACGGGAACGGGGACATCTACTTCGGGGAGTACGGCGGCCTGTATTGCGTCGGCTGCGAGCGCTTCTACACCGAAAAGGAGCTCGTTGACGGCCTGTGCCCCGACCACGGGACCGCGCCCCGCTACATCGCCGAGAAGAACTACTTCTTCCGCATGGGCAAGTACCAGGACTGGCTCATAGATCACATCAAGGGGAACCCCGACTTCATCCGCCCGGAACGCTACCGCAACGAGGTGCTCTCCTTCCTCTCCGAGCCCTTGGAGGACCTGTGCATCAGCCGTCCCAAGACACGGCTCACCTGGGGCATCGACATCCCCTTCGACGGAGAGTACGTGACCTACGTCTGGTTCGACGCGCTCATCAACTACATCTCCGCGCTGGGCTGGCCGGACGGGGAGAAGTTCGCGCGGTACTGGCCGAGCGTCGAGCACTGCGTAGCCAAGGACATACTAAAGCCGCACGCCGTCTTCTGGCCGACCATGCTCAGGAGCGCGGGGGTGCCCATATACAGGCACCTGAACGTGCACGGCTACTGGCAGATGGACGAGTCCAAGATGAGCAAGTCCGTCGGGAACGTCGTGGACATCTTCTCGCTCCGGGAGGAGTTCGGCACGGATGCGCTCCGCTACTTCCTCATGCGCGAGATGACCTTCGGACTGGACAGCGAGTTCTCCTACCAGAGGATCCTGGAGCGCTACAACGCGGATCTCGCGAACGACTTCGGGAACCTCTGGCAGCGCTCCGTCACCATGCTGATCCGCTACTCCGGCGGGGTGCCCTCGAAGGACGCCCTGGCCGCGCTCTCCCGCGACGACGCGTGGGAGGGGAGGATCTCCGGGCTCTTCTCCGCGTATCGCGAGAACTTCCTTGCCATGCGTCCCGCCGAGGCCCTGAAGAGGGTCTGGGACTTCGTGGGCTACCTGAACAAGTTCATCGACTCCGAGGCCCCCTGGGCGCTGGCCAAGGACCCGGGATCCCGCGCGAGGCTGGATACGGTCCTGGCCACCCTCGTGAAGGGCCTCGCGGTGGCGGGCGCCCTGGTCTCCCCCGTGATGCCCGCGACGGCGGACGAGATCTGGCGCAGGCTGGGACTCGCCCCGGGCACCCAGACGCTGGATTCCGCGGCGCTCACCCTGGCCCTCTCCCACGGGCGGCCCGTCGATGTGGGCGAGGCCTTCTTCGCCAGGGTGGAGAAGGAGGGCAAGCCGAAATCCCCGCCCCCAAAGGCCACGGACTCCCGGGACGCGGAGGATTCCAGGGGCTCACGGGCGGCTGCGGCATCCGAAACCGCCTCGTCCGGTCCCGCGCCTGACCAGACCGCGCCGGGGACTTCCGCATCCGCATCGACCGCGCCGGGGGCTTCCGCATCTTCATTGACCCAGCCGGGAGCTTCCGCGCCGGGGGCCGCATCGGACGGGCATCCCGCCGTGGTCTCCTACGACGATTTCAGGAAGCTCGAGTTGCGCACCGCGCTCATCCTGGACGCCGAGCCCGTCAAGAAGAGCGACAAGCTCCTGAAGCTCACGGTGGAGGTGGGCGAGGAGACCCGCACAATCGTCGCGGGCATCCGGAAGCACTTCGATCCGGAGACGCTCAAGGGCCAAAGGATGGTCATCGTGGCCAACCTGGCCCCCCGCGAGCTCATGGGCATCAAATCCCACGGCATGGTCCTGTGCTCCTCGGGCGCGGACACCCTGGCGCTCCTGGTGCCCAACAGGGAGATGCCTTCTGGGAGCCCGGTCTCCTAGGGCCCGGGCGCGGCCTGCGGAAGGGCCCCCGACGGGGGTGACGGGATGAAGGTAATCGTGGCCGGCGCGGGCGAGGTGGGATTCAACATCTCCGAGAAGCTCTCCCGCGAGAAGCTGGACGTGGTGCTGATAGACGAGAACCAGGACCGCCTGCGCACAGTGGCCGATGCCCTGGATGTGCAGACCGTCCTGAGCCCCGTGGCCCGGCCCTCCGTGCTCCTGGAGGCCGGGATCCGCGATGCCGAGCTCTTCGTGGCCGTGACCGGGAGCGACTCGGACAACATCCTGGCCTGCCGCTATTCCCAGCTTCTGGCCCCCAAGGTGAGGCGCCTCGCCCGGGTCCGCGACTCCGCCGCCTACGCGGGCCTTTCCGGCGAGGAGGTCCGCGAGGGGCTGGGGCTCACCTACATCATCGACCCCACCGCGCTCGTGGTGGACACCATCATCGACTTCATGGCCATCCCCGGGGCCGGGGACGTGATCGACGTTTCCGGTGGGAAGCTCAAGCTCGTGGGCCTGAGGCTCCCCCGCCACCACCCCATCGTGGGCGTCCCGCTCATGAAGTCGCTTCCCCGGGAGGAGGGCAACCGCCTCCTGGTCGCGGCCATCTACCGCCACCACGAGCTCCTGATCCCCAACGGCCAGACCGTCCTGAACCCCAGGGACCTCCTCTACCTGGCCGCCACCCCCGAAAGCCTCCCGGAGGTGAGCCGCTTCTTCGACATCGACTGGCGCCCGCCCAAGACGGTCTTCATCATGGGGGGAGGGGAGGTGGGGCTCCACCTGGCCCGCCGCCTGGAGAAGGGCGACCTCTCGGTGCTCCTGATCGAGCAGAACGAGGAGCGTTGCGGCTTTTTGAGCCGGGAGCTCAAGAGCACCGTGGTGCTGCACGGGGACGCGACCGACCAGTCCCTCCTGGAAGACGAGGGCGTGGGCGAGTGCGACATCTTCATAGCCGTCGGCACCGACGACGAGAAGAACATGATCTCCTGCCTGCTGGCCCGCCGCCTGGGCGCCCGCAACACCATCACCCGCGTGAACCGCTTCAGCTACGTGCCCCTGGTATCGGCCATCGGCCTGGAGGCCTTGGTCTCCGCCAGGGTGGCGGCGGTCTCCGCCACCCTGAAGTACGTCCGCAAGGGACTGGTCGTCTCCGTCGCGACCCTCCAGAACGAGGAGGCGGAGATAATCGAGATAGAGGTCCCCGCTACCTCCCGGCTTGCCGGAAAGAAGCTCATGGATGCCAAGCTCCCAGAGCACACCATCGTCTGCGCCCTCCTGCGGGCGGGCGAGGTGGTGATCCCCCGCGGCAACACGGTCATCGAGGCCGGGGACATCCTGGCGGTTGTCGCCCGCTCGGAGTCCGTGAATCTCCTGGAGAAGGCTCTGGCCCACAAGTAGCCCCGCGCCCCGGAGCCTTCGGAGGCTTCCTGGCGCCATCCGTCAGCCTGGGCGGTGTTGTAGGTCCGGATCCCGGATGCCGGCAACCCTGGCCGTTCCCGGCGGAGAGGCACTGATCGGCTCCTTCCCCCGACTGCCGTGGCCTCCCGAGGCCTTTCCGCGTCCCCTTTCTCTGGGGCCTTTCCGCGTCCCCTTTCTCCGGGGCCTTTTCGCGTCACCTTTCTCTTGGCCCTTTCCGCGTCCCCTTTCTCTTGGCCCTTTTCGCGTCCCCTTTCTCCAGGGCCTTTTCGCGTCACCGTTCTCTTGGCCCTTTCCGCGTCCCTTTACTCCAGGGCCTTTACGGGTCCGCTCTGAGCCTTCAGCAATTTTCCGCATCCCTGCGAGGCCTTCCGAGTCTTCGGCGTCCTGAGTCTTCCTTGGAGGCCTCAAACTCCTGGCACCCGGTTCACCGGTTTCCGTCCGGGCGTTAAACGACCCGCGTGCCTTCCGGCACTTCGTCAACTTATGGTCCATCCCCGCCTGATCTGCTGGATCGCCGGCCTCATAGTCCTCGTGACGGGGGCCATGCAGCTCCTGCCCGTCGTCTGCTCGCTCGCGCTGGACGATGGGAACGAGAGGGCCTTCTTCAAGTCGGGGGCCCTGGTGCTCGCCTGTGGGCTCGCGCTCGCGGCGGCCGGCCGACCCGCCCGCCGCCAGGAGCCGCGCTACCGGGAGAGCCTCGCCGTGGTGGGGGTGTCGTGGTTCCTGGTGAGTGTGTTCGGGTCGCTCCCCTACTATTTCTCCGGGACGCTGGACGTCTGGGGGTCCCTCTTCGAGTCCTTCTCGGGCTTCTCCTCTACCGGGGCCACGAACATCGCCGACCTCTCCAAGGTCCCCCCCTCCATCCTCTTCTGGAGGGTCTTTTCCCAATACCTTGGAGGCATGGGCATCATAGTCCTCATGGTGGCGGTGCTCCCCTACCTGGGAGTGGGGGGGCAGATCATGATGAAAAACGAGCTATCCGGCGTCTCCGGCGAGAAGCTCAAGCCTCGGGTGGCCCAGACAGCCAAGATTCTCTGGATGGTCTACCTCTCCTTCACCCTCCTCCTGTTCATCCTCTACCTGGCCGGGGGGGAGGGGCCATTCGACTCTCTGTGCCTGACCTTCTCCACCATGTCCACCGGCGGATTCGCCAACTGGAACGACTCCATCGCCCACTACCGGGGCTGGTACATGCCGACGGTCACCCTGGTCTTCATGTTCATGGGGAGCATCAGCTTCTCGCTCCATTACCAGCTCGTGACCGGCCGGCCCAAGGCCCTCCTCTTCAACCCAGAGGTGATGTTCTTCGCGGCGGCCGTGCTCCTGGCCTCCATCGTGGCGGGTTGCTCGCTCTTCGCGTCGGGCTACTACCGCGCCCCAGGGCAGGCGGCCTTCTACGCGCTCTTCCACTCCGTCTCCGTCGCGAGCACCACGGGCCACAGCATCCGCAACTGGGCCGACTGGCCGGCCCTGGCCCAGGGGGCGGTCTTCGGGCTGGTGCTCATCGGCGGCTGCACCGGATCCACCAGCGGGGGCCTCAAGTGCGTGCGCTGGCTAATCCTGTTCAAGACCGTGCATCGGGTGCTCAGGCGCTACATCCACCCCCGGAGCGTCATCACCGTGCGCCTGGCGGGCAAGCCCGTGCCGGAGGAGGTCCTGGAGGGGGTGTGGATGTTCTTCCTCCTGTATTTCCTCGCCGGGGCCATCGCCACCCTGGTGCTCACGGGCCTGGGCCTGGACATCCTGACCGCAGCTTCCGCCGCGGCCAGCTCCTTGGGGAACGTGGGCCCCGCCCTGGGCCCGCTGGGCCCGGACACCACCTACGCCTGGCTCCCCGGCCCCGCCAAGGGGGTCTTGAGCCTCCTCATGCTTCTCGGCCGTCTGGAGCTCTACAGCCTGCTGGTCCTTTTCATCCCGGAATTCTGGAGCCGGTGAGTGCTCTGGCCATGCCGACCATGCCATGTCTGGCCATGCCGGACCATGCCATGTCTGGCCATGTCGAGCCAGGCCATGTCGGGCCAGCCTCTGCCATGTTGGGGCATGCCCGGCCGTGCCTGTCAAGCCAGGAGATGCCGGGCCTGGCAGAGGGCAAGGGAGTGGATGGTTTACGGGAGAGGTGTCCTTCGACTGGCTTCCACCGGAAGACGTCCGCCGAACACGTTGTCCAGAGGGGCATCGAAGGGGTATCCCCCGGAGGGCACTGACTGGCATGGATTGGATGACCTTGGGGCGGTCATCTGCGTGACGGCTCAGGGACGATCATCTGCGTGACAGCTCAGGGGCGGTCATCTGTGTGACGCTTCTGGGGCGGTCATCTGCATGACGGCTCAGGGACAGTCATATGCGTGATAGCCATGGGATTGGCATCTTTGAGTTGGCTTTAGGATTGGGATCTGTTTGATGGCTTTGGTACGGGAATCTACGTGATGCCTTTGGATTCGGCATTTTCGGTATACCAATGATGTTCATGCCTGCGGAATGATTGCGGAATAGGCACTTTAAAGATGGCCTTGAGGATCATAACTGCGGAACTGCTTCGAAATTGGTACCATCTGGACGGGTATCGGACAGGCAACAGCATGAAAGGTATCGGACAGGCATCATCATGAATGGTATTTGACAGGCAACGGCATGAAGGGTATCGGACGGGCATCAGCATGAAGGGTATCGGACAGTCATCTGCATGAATGGTATTGGACAGGCATCAGCATGAATGGTATCGGACAGACATCTGCATGAAGGCTATCGAACAGGCATTAGTCAGACGGGCATCGGACAGGCATCACCATGGACGGTATAGGATATGAATCATCGGTACGGATATGAGGCTGGCGTCAGCTTGACGCGTATCTTACAGGTATCGGCGGCAAGGGTGTCGGCCGACATTCGACGGGCAGCGGGGATATCATGGAGAACAGGGGAATAGACGATCTCGATCCGCGCCTGAACCGCTTTCCGGAGGGCTTTGCGGAGGCGTTGCTTTCAAGCCGCGCCGGAAGGGGCCAAGCGGGGGACGTCCGGTCGACATCGCGGCCCAAGGTCTTCCTTCTGGGGGTGGGGGGAGTCGCGATGGCGTCCCTCGCGGGGCTTCTGAAGGACGTCGGCTGCGAGGTCTCCGGAGCGGACGAGGGGCTCTACCCCCCCATGAAGGGCATGATCGAGGAGCTGGGCATCCACGTGCATGAGGGCTACGGCCAGGAATGCCTGGACGGGGCCCCGGGGCTGGTCGTGGTCGGGAACGTCGTGACCAGGCGCTTTCCGGCGGCGGCGGAGCTCAAGAGGCGCGGCATCCCTTACCTCTCGCTCCCCCAGGCCCTCTCGGAGATCTTCCTGAAATCCTCCCGGAACCTCGTGGTCGCTGGCTGCCACGGCAAGACCACGCTCACCTCCCTCTGCGCGCGTCTGCTCTCGGAGGGCGGCCTCGATCCGGGCTTCCTCATCGGAGGCGCGTCCCTGGATTTCCCCAGACCTTACGCGCGAGGGGGAGGGGACTTGTTCGTGGTGGAAGGCGACGAGTACGACTGCGCCTTCTTCGACAAGCGGCCCAAGTTCGTGCATTACAGGCCCCGGGTCGCGATACTGACCTCGGTCGAATACGACCACGCGGACATCTACCCCGATCTCGCGAGCGTCCGGGCGGCATTCCGCTCCCTCGCGGAGCTCGTCCCGCCAGACGGGCTCCTCGTCGCGAACGGCGACGACCCGCTCTGCGTGGAGGCGTCTGCGGCCTCGCGCGGCCGCGTGGAACTTTACGGGGAGGGCGAGGGGCTGGACTGGAGGCTCGCGGCCTTCAGGGCCGAGGGCTTCGGGTCGCGCTTCACGGTTCGCGGGCCGCAGGGCCGGGAATACGAATTGGGCTGGCCCAAGCTGGGCCGCTACAACGCCCGGGGCGCCTGCGCCGCCGTGGCCGCCGCGATAGAGCTGGGGCTCGATCCCGAACGTCTTCCTGAGGCCTTCGCGGGCTTCCGCGGGGTCAGGCGCCGCCAGGAGCCGGTCTTCGACTCCTGGGCCCCTCTGCGGCGCGGGGACTTGGGCCCCGGGGGGGTGACCGTGGTGGACGACTTCGCCCACCACCCCACCGCGGTGGCCCTGACGCTCGCGGCGCTCAAGGAGGCCTTTCCCGGGCGGAGGCTCGTCTGCTGCTTCGAGCCCCGGAGCAACACCTCCAGGAGAGCGATCTTCCAGGGCGAGTACGCCAAGGCCTTCGGCGCCGCCGATCTGGCGATCCTGTGCGCCGTGGACCGCCCGGACAAGGCCCCGGAGGGCGACCGGCTGGACGCGGCGCGTCTGGCCAGGGACATAGGGCCCGGCGCGGAACTGCGCCCCGATCCGGACGCGGTCTTCGAGAGGGCCGTCTCGCTCGTCCGGCCGGGGGATATCGTCTGCGTCATGTCCAACGGGGCGTTCGGCGGTATTTCCGCGCGTTTGGCCGATTTTTTCCGGGATAAGACCCCCGGGTTCCCGCCCGTCGGGGTATAATGGGGGGCCATGACCAGGATCTTCACCCCCATAGGCTACGCGTTCAAGGACGAGAGGCTGCTCAAGGCCGCGCTCACCCACCGCTCCTGCGTCTGCGAGTGCTTCATCCGGGACGGGGGCGAGGAGCACGACAACCAGCGCCTGGAATTCCTCGGGGACGCGGTCCTGGAGCTCTTCATCAGCGAGTACCTGTTCAGCCTGAGGCCCCGGCTTTCCGAGGGGGCCATGAGCCGGGTGCGCGCGTGCTTCGTCTGCGAGGGCAAGCTCGCGGAGATCGCCCGCGACATCGGCCTGGGCGAGCACCTGGTCATCTCCCAGCCAGAGGACAATTCCGGCGGCCGGGACAAGACTTCGCTTCTGGCGGACGCCCTGGAAGCGCTACTTGGCGCCGTCTTTCTCGATGGCGGGCCCGAGGAGACCCGGAGGCTCATCCAGAAGCTCTGGCGGCCCTACCTGACCGGCTGCTCCGAGAGTCCCCCCGCCATCTCGGACTACAAGACCGCCCTCCAGGAGTTCACCCAGCGCAAGGGCCTGGGCCTTCCCGCCTATTCCCTCGCCAACACCGTGGGCCCCGCCCACAAGCCCACCTTCTTCATAAGCGTCCGGGTTGGCGCGGGCTCCTCCGCAATGGCCATGGCGCATTCCAAGAAGGAGGCGGCCCAGCACGCCGCCAAGATCCTGCTCCAGGAGCTCTCAGAGGAGGAGGATGCCCAGGGTTGCCGTCCCGAGACTTCCGCCCCGGATTCCCGGAAAGCCGGCCTGGAAGGCCTCGTGATGGCCCACGACTGCCAGCCCTGGCCCATGGCCCAGGACTGTCAGCCTCAGGCATCGGA
Organism: Deltaproteobacteria bacterium; assembly: GCA_031263485.1. GTDB lineage: Bacteria > Desulfobacterota > Desulfarculia > Adiutricales > Adiutricaceae > JAIRZX01. The sequence continues at coordinate 9,549 of JAISFS010000175.1, forward strand.
CTGTCAGCCTCAGGCATCGGACTGTCGGCCTCAGGCATCGGACTGTCGGCCTCAGGCATCGGACTGTCGGCCTCAGGCATCGGACTGTCAGCCAAAGGCCGCTGGCAGTCAACCCCATATTTCAGACTGTCTGACAGGGGTTTCGGACTGTCAGCCGAGGGTTTTGGACTGCCTGCCGAAAGACGAGGGATGTCGTCACGGGGACCAGGACGGCTTGCCGAAAGCCGAGGACTGCCAGCATCGGACCCGGGACGTTCGCCTTGATGCCAAGGACCGCCTGTCCGATGCCCAGGACCGCCAGCTTATGGCTGATGAACGCATCCCTAAGTCTAAGGAAAGTCGACCTGATGCCGAGGAAATCCAACCGAAGGCAAAGAGGTGCCGCCCCAAGGCTCAGAAGTTCCAGAAGAAGGACCCGGACCGCCGTACTGAGGTTAAGGACTGCCGGACGGAAGCGCCGGACCGTCAAGGAGAGGGGCAACGCATCGGGAATGACGCGAGTCCGCGTCTCCCTACAGGGAAGGGCAGGGAAGCCGGTTTCAAGCCGGACGCTTTCGCCGGCCAAGCCGCCTTCTCTAGGGCCAAAGCCCCCCGCGCCGACGCAGGGCCCGAAGCCACCCGCGCCGCCGCCGAGACGAAGTCACGCAAGGCTGAGGTGTCCGCCGAGCCGCCCGGGGAGGTTTGAGCCGACAGGCCAATGCCGGTCGCGGCCAGTTCCCCCTTCTCGCCCCGAGGCGGCTCCCGGTTGATGGCTGAGCATGGGCATCCGGGGAAGAACCTCAACACATGGCCGATTCCCAAAGCAGAGGGAAGTGACGGGAACGGCGCGAGGAATATATTGAAGATCAAGGAGAATTCATGACGATAAGCGCGGTGATGACGGCGAGCGCGGTGATGACGGCGAGCGCGGTGATGGCGACAAGGAGGGCGCGATGCCTCCCCGTAGCGGTCTACGGGGGTTTCTTCGCGCGTGACTGATGAAGAGAGAGCACCGGGCGGGCTTCGCCGTCATCTTCGGAGCGCCCAACGCCGGGAAGTCCACCCTGCTGAACCGCATCCTGGGCGAGAAGGTAGCAGCGGTCGCCTCCAAGCCCCAGACCACCCGCCATCGGATCCTGGGGGTCCTCACACGGCCCGGGGCCCAGCTCGTCTTCTTCGACACCCCTGGCTACCACGTCTCGGAGAAGCTTTTGAACCAGGGCATCGTGTCCCGGGCACTCGCGGCGCTCGCGGACGCCGATGCCGTCCTGTTCCTGGCGGACGGAACCCGCCGCGGGGCCGAGCACGAGGCGGCCCTGAAACTCGTTCAGGCCAAGGAGCGGGGGAAGGTGGTCTGCGCCGTGAGCAAGGCAGACCTCGTTGACGCCAAGGAGATCGAAGGCGCCCGGGCGGAGCTAGCCGGCGCCATGCCCGGGGCCCCGGTCCTGGCCGTCTCCGCCAAGACCGGCCTGAATCTGAACAAGATCGTGGGCCTCTTGGCGGACAGGCTGCCGCCGGGTCCCGCGCTGTACCCCGAGGACGAGCTCACGGACCAGCCCATGCGGCTCATAGCCGCGGAATTCGTGAGGGAGTCGGTAATCCGCCTTACCCGCGACGAGATCCCCTACTCCGTCGCCGTCACCGTGGACCGGTTCGAGGAGCCCGGGGAGGGCTCCAGGAGGAAGACATTCGTCTCCGCCACCATCCACGTGGAGAAGGAGAACCAGAAGACGATAGTCATTGGCGCCGGCGGCCGAAAGCTCCAGGCCATCGGCACCAAGGCCCGGGAGAGCATCGAGCGTCTGGTGGGGGGCCCGGTCTACCTGGAACTCTTCGTGAGGACCACCAGGGACTGGACCAAGGACAAGTCGAGAATCCAGGACTTCGGATACCGGGACCCCAGCTGAAGCCAGCCGCGGCCCTGAAGCGGGCGGCCCAAGCGAAGGGCAGCTGTCGATGTCATGCTTTCCCGTTCCGTATGGGTTCCGTATGGGCTGGTCCGCGGCAACTGCGAAGTAAAGGGCGGCGAGCGCCGTGCGGTATACGGCGTGATGATGATTCGGTGCCAACGGCATCAGCTCGGCATCTGAAGGGAAGCGGCATTTTGGATGGTCAATCTTTGGAGTGTCGCCTTTTTTACGGATGTCGTCATGTCCACCTTTAGCCCCGTGACAGATTGCTCGGTTTGGCGGTAGTGTCTAAAACACTTGTTAATGGCATGGAAGACTCTTTGTACCCCATAATTTCAGCTCGTATCCCATTCGATATTTCAGAAAATGATATGCGTAGTATTTTTCTTCTCATATCTCATATGGCAGAGCCGGACAATTTTTGTTTGGATGAATCGAACTCTTCCAGCAACTGATATCGAGATCTTACGTGGCAACCGTTGTTGCCGAAAGTTTTGGTGGAATTACATACGGCAAAAAAGATTTGTAAGGCTCAAGAGAAACGCCAGTTGGATGCGATTGGAATCTGGCGTCAAGAAAGGCCATGTCACCAAGTATTACCAAGTAATGGACAAAAATTTAATAAAATACTGGCAGGATCATTTTCTTTTAGAACCCATGTTTCTGTTAAATTCACGGGAAACGACAATTCTGCGACAGTCAACGTTGCCGCTGACACCGTGGTTATGCCATTTAATTCGAAGTTCGTAGACCTGCTGGTTTTTTATCGAGACCAAGTCTGTCGGAGATGATTATAATGTCAACAAAGATTCCACTGCAAAAACCCCATCCCTCACCTCCTGGCAGTCATTTGAGGGCCGAGTATCTGGGTAAAGGGCGCGCAAATGTGCGGTGGTTTAAGGCTTTAGCGCCAGGATGCCAATGCGATGGCCGCATAAAGATCCGCTTCCCTGTCGAGGTGGAGGGTTTTTGCAGTGGAATCAACAAAGATTCCACTGCAAAAACCCGCCCCATCACCCACTGGCAGTCATTTCAGGGCAGAGCGTCTGGGTAAAAGTTGTGCAGAATGGCGGTGGTTTAAGGCATAAGCGCAAGGGTGCCAATGCGACGGTCACATAGCATTCCGCTTCTCTGTCGAGGGGGAGGATTTTTTCAGGGGTATCAACAAACTCCGGAAAGAGGAAACCCAGATGATTGCTTATTCAAAGTGAGTTACGGAGCAGACGTCAGATATGTCTCATTCCTGTGCGGCTATTTCGGTACAGGTTATCTTGAGTATGAAGCCGCTGAAGGAATAGATTGGGTATGGGAACACAGAATAGACGGCTTGTCGTTGAGCGGGGTGTAGCGGACTCGTTAGAGGCAGAACGCCTTGGTTTTCAGGAGGCTTTGGATTCCGGGAAAGGGCTTGAGGAACGCCGCAGATTCGGGCAATTCGCTACGCCTCCGGCCCTAGCGCGGGATATCGTCTCTTTCGCCATGAAGCACGCCAGTGTCGCCGACGGCATCAGGTTTCTCGACCCGGCTTTCGGCACTGGCGCGTTTTTTTCTGCCCTCTTGCCTTTCATCGGCACCTTGAACGTCCTTAAGGCCAAGGCCGTTGAGATAGACCGGCAGTTCGCCGTTGCGGCCCGCAAGCTCTGCGTCGGATGCGGGATAGAGGTTGCGAATGCAGACTTCATGGAGATGGACCCAGACGGTCGTTACAATATGATAATCTGCAACCCCCCTTATGTGCGCCATCACCCTTTATTGGCGAACGCCGAAAAACGGAAATCAGGGAGAGGACCGAAGCCGTTGCGGGCACTTGGCTGTCTGGACTGGCAGGGCTTTACTGCCACTTTCTGCTACAGTCAGTGCAGTGGATGGCCTCTGGCTGGCATGCCGGCTGGCTTGTGCCGAGCGAATTCATGGACGTGAATTACGGGCGCCCGGTGAAGGAATACCTGCTTTCCGAAGTAGACCTCTTCCGGATCCATGTCTTCGACCACGATGACGTGAAGTTTGGCGATGCCCTGGTCCCCTCGGCGGTCGTCTGGTTCAGGAAGGGAAAACCAGCCGGGAAGCGCGTGAGCTTCTCCAGCGGCGGCTCGCTCGAATCACCGCGTGAGTGTGGCGAATTCGAGCCGGATTCTCTCCGTTTGGAGCCGAAATGGACACGGCTCCCCCACAGCCCCCGAAAAGGCGGCTCGCGCGATGTTCCCAGGCTGAAGGATTATTTCTATGTCAAGCGCGAAGGTCGCGTATACGGGGGAGGCCTGTGCAAGATCGAACCCAAGGAGCTTCTGGACGTGGAAGTTCCCTTCATGAAGGAGTTCATGCGGCGGACCGCAGGTTAGCCATGGTCATGTCACCATTGGGTGCCGAGCCCCGCCGTGACGTGTCAGCGCGTCCCGACGGGGTGCCATGGGTCAGGCGCCCTCCCCAGCCGTTCGACAGGGGAGGGCGCGTCATGCGGAAGTTCGGCAGGGACGGAGCGGGAGGCCGGGCAAAGTTGCCCGAGGTCCGGTAATCCCGGGGCGCCCGGCGGAGCCTCGGTCTCCTGCCGGGCCTCTCCCGCCGTTAGTCAGCGGCTCTCGCTAAGATGGTACTTGTCCAGCAGCGTCTGCCAGGAGGGGTCGGCCTTGAGGGCGGTCAGGCCCTCGTTCAGCTTCGCCAGGAGCTCCGAGTTCTCCTTGTTCACGCCGTAGACTTTATCTTCCGGGGGGAGCCCGGCTTCGCCCGCGATCTTGACGTCCTGCTCGTTCGCGAAATAGGTGGCGGCAGGGTCGTTCATGACGGAGGCGTCGATTGTGCCGTTAATCACGTCCGCCACGGCCAGCGCGTGGGAGTCGTAGATTCTGAGCGTGTATTTTCGGCCGTCCTTGCCATTGCTGGCCTCCATGGCGGCGAGTTGGGAGGACCCCTTCTTGACGCCTATGGAATGCCCGCCGGTCAGGATCTCTTCCGGCGACAGTGCGGAGTCCTTCTTGACGACTAACTGCTGGGTTATCGTCCAGTAGGAGTCGGTCAGGGCCAACTGCTCCGCCCTCTCCGCTGTCCTGGAGAAGCCGGAGGCTATGACGTCGATCTTCTTGTCCATCAGGTCCTGGACTATGACGTCCCACGCCACGGGCCTGTGCTCCACCGTGAAGCCCGCCATGGCGCCTATCCATTCCAGGGCCTCGATGTCGAGGCCAGTTGCCTTGCCGTCCGGCTCCACGATGACGAAGGGCGGGTTGGGGTCTATTCCGTTCACAACGACGTTCTGGGCGAAGGCGGGGGCGGATCCCAAGGCCAGCGCGACTGCTGCGGCAGCGAGGATGAACGTTCTTCTGATCACTTGATTGCCTCCAGTGAGGTCGTCCGGAGAACACCTGGATCCCCCGGAGCATCTTGGATTTAGGATAGCCGCAGGTCCAGCGCTCCCCAGAGGGGGTGCCCGCGCCTGCGGCGCGAGGGTTTCGATATCTCTGTCAACGACTTGAGAAAGCGGAACACGTGTCAGCGACCTGAGAAAGCAGAACGCGGCTTCTGTTGGATTTTATTCAATGAAATCTGTGATTTGATGAACGGAAATCAGGGATTTGGCGAACACGATTCCCTCAAGCCATTGACATTGTCGGCTGATGGTTCCCGTTGCCGAGACTGATGAGGACTTCGGCCTCCAAGCCGCTTTCCATGCGGGGTACACCGGAAGTCGCCGGGGCTACCTGACGGTGCGTCCGGGGCAGGCGTCCGTCAGGCTCCATGCGGTCGGGAGTGCGCGTCATGCGGAAGCTCGGCTCGGGACGGATCGGGTGGGCCTGGACGTGGCGCCCGGGGCCGAGAAATCCCGCAGGGCATGGCGGGGCCGCAACCCCGTAGCCTGCCAGGACTGTCCCGCATGGAGTCAGCGGACCTCGCCATGAAGGTACTTGTCCTGCAGCGTCTGCCAGAAGGGGTCAGCCTTGAGGGCGGTCAGGCCCTCGTTAAGCTTCGCCAGGAGCTCCGGGTTGTCCTTGTTCACGGCGAAGACGTACTCCTCGACGGGGAGCCCGGCATCTCCCGCGATCTTCACGTCCTGCCCGCTCGCGATAAAGACAGCAGTTGGCTCGTTCATGACGACGGCATCGATGCGACCGCCAATCACGTCCGCCACGGCCTGATCGAAGGACTCGAAGGTGCTTAGCGTGAATTTTCGGCCGTCCTTGCCGTTGGAGGTCTCCATGCCGACCGCCTCGGGAGCTCCCTTCTTGACTGCTATCGAATGCCCGCCGGTCAGGAGCTCTTCCTGTGACAGGGCGGAGTCATTTTTGACGACGAGCACATCTTTTATCGTCCAGTAGGGTTCGGTCAAGGCGATCTGCTCCGCCCTCTCCGCGGTCCTGGAGAAGCCGGAGGCTATGACGTCGATCTCCTTGTCCATCAGGCTCTGGACTATGGTGTCCCACACCACGGGCCTGTGCTCGACCGTGAAGCCCGCCTTGGAGCCTATCCATTCCAGGGCCTCGACGTCGAATCCCGAGGCCTTGCCGTCCGGCCCCACGATGGCGAATGGCGTGTTGTTGTCGATGCCGTTCACGATGGTGTTCTGGGCGAAGGCGGGGGCGGGTCCCAAAGCCAGCGCGACGGTTGCTGCCGCGAGGATGAGCGTCGTTCTGTCCACGTGATCACCTCCAACGAGGGCGTCTGCGGACCACCGGGGTCCTCGAGGCGCATTTTGGCTTTTGGATGGCAACAGGTTCCTGGCATCCTCCGATGGAGGTGCCAGCGCATGCGGTACAATTGAATCAGTTCTGGAATTTTCGATTCTACAAAGCGAGAGCCCGTAAAGTCAAACCAAATGTTCCTTGGTTCCTTGGCCCCCAGCCGCCGTTGGGGGGGATGCCGTACTGGCTGGACGGCTGACGGTACAGCCGGGAAACGGAAGGACGGGGCTCGGATGAACAAGAGGGGGACAGACGCGTTTGGCAGGCGGGGAAGCTCCGTTCGCCGCCTTCAGGCGACTTGCAAGGCTTCTGCCGAGCCAGCGGTATCGGTCTACGTCCGGGGTGAAAAATCGAATTGGAGCCAGCTAGGTCCGTACGGTTGCCGGGCGATCGCTTCTCGGGATGCGGGTCGATTGCGGGTACCGCATCCGGGAGAGGCGTAGGAGGCATAATTGCCGAGGAGCAGGC